>NZ_WWIQ01000059.1:221963-252593 GCF_009862985.1 Streptomyces sp. SID5464
CGAACCGCTGCTGCGCGGCGGCCGGATCCGCAAGCTGTCCTTCACCGGCTCCACGGCCGTCGGCCGGATCCTGCTCGCCCAGTGCGCCGACACCGTCGTACGGACGTCGATGGAGCTGGGCGGCAACGCGCCGTTCATCGTCTTCGACGACGCCGATCTGGACGTGGCCGTGGACGGCGCGATGGTCGCCAAGATGCGCAACATGGGCGAGGCCTGCACCGCCGCCAACCGCTTCTTCGTGCACCGCTCGGTGGCCGAGGAGTTCGGGCGCCGCCTCGCCGAGCGGATGGGCGCGCTGGTGGTGGGCCCCGGCACCCGGAACGGCGTCGACGTCGGCCCGCTGATCGACGCCGCCGGACGCGCCAAGGTCGCGGAACTCGTCGCCGACGCGGTGGAGCGCGGCGCCCGGGTCCTCGTCGGCGGCCGTACGCCCGAAGGGCCGGGCTGCTTCTACCCGCCGACCGTGCTCACGGACGTCTCTCCCGAGAGCCGCCTGATGGACACGGAGATCTTCGGACCCGTGGCCGCGATCCTCACCTTCGACGACGAGGACGAGGTCCTGCGCCGGGCCAACGACACGCCCTGGGGTCTCGTCGGTTACGTCTTCACCCAGGGGCTGGACCGCGGCCTGCGCGTCAGCGAAGGTCTGGAGGTGGGCATGGTGGGCCTGAACACCGGCCTCGTCTCCAACCCGGCCGCGCCCTTCGGCGGGGTCAAGCAGTCCGGGCTCGGCCGTGAGGGCGGGCGGGTCGGCATCGACGAGTTCCTGGAGTACCAGTACGTCGCGGTGCCGGTGCGATGACGGCGTCACGCCCCCTGGTGCCGGTCGCGCCGGGGGGTTCGGGGCCACCTCCGGAGGTCCCGGGGCGAACCGGCTCCGGCACCGGTGGCTGATGACCCGTCAGTAGGTCGTCCGTCCCGGGCCCTTGACTCGTGAAGCGGTAGTGGCCATCCTCGTCGCACCTTGGATGAGGTCATGACAACCCGGCCGTCGTTCCCCGGCCTTCGCGGTCGCGGACGGCCGGTACGTCGGCCCCGCCATCCCGCCGACCGAGGACGTGGCTGTGACCAGTGCCGGACGCCCGTACCGCAGACGCAAGAACGTCACCGTCGTGTCGCTCCTCCTGCTCGTGCTGGCCGTCGCGCTGGGCCCGACGCCGAGTTCGGCGGCCGGAACCGACTGGTGGAACCCGACCGCACGGCCCGCCCCGGACTCCCGGATCAACGTCACGGGCGAGCCCTTCACCGGCACCGACGCGAGCGGCGAAGTGCGCGGCTTCGTCGACGCGCACGACCACATTTTCGCCAACGAGGCCTTCGGCGGCCGTCTGATCTGCGGCAAGCCGTTCTCCGAGCGGGGCGTCGCCGACGCGCTCAAGGACTGCCCGGAGCACTACCCGGACGGCTCGCTCGCGATCTTCGACTTCATCACCAACGGCGGCGACGGCAAACACGACCCGGTCGGCTGGCCCACCTTCGAGGACTGGCCGGCCCACGACTCGCTGACCCACCAGCAGAACTACTACGCCTGGGTGGAGCGGGCCTGGCGCGGCGGTCAGCGGGTACTGGTCAACGACCTCGTCACCAACGGCGTCATCTGCTCCGTGTACTTCTTCAAGGACCGCGGCTGCGACGAGATGACGTCCATCCGGCTGCAGGCCAAACTGACGTACGACATGCAGTCCTTCGTGGACAGGATGTACGGCGGGCCCGGCAAGGGCTGGTTCCGGATCGTCACCGACAGCGCGCAGGCCCGTGAGGTGATCGAGCAGGGCAAGCTCGCGGTCGTCCTCGGCGTCGAGACCTCCGAGCCCTTCGGCTGCAAGCAGGTCCTGGACATCGCGCAGTGCAGCAGGGCCGACATCGACAAGGGCCTGGACGAGTTGTACGCGCTGGGCGTGCGCAGCATGTTCCTGTGCCACAAGTTCGACAACGCGCTGTGCGGTGTCCGCTTCGACTCGGGCACCCTCGGAACGGCCATCAACGTCGGCCAGTTCCTGTCCACCGGCACCTTCTGGAGGACGGAGAAGTGCGCCGGACCGCAAGCCGACAACCCCATCGGCAACGCGGCGGCGGCCGAAGCCGAGAAAAAGCTCCCGGAGGGTGTGCGGGTCCCCTCCTACAACGCGGACGCCCAGTGCAACGTCCGCGGACTCACCGGACTCGGCGAATACGCCGTCCGCGGCATGATGCGACGCGGGATGATGCTGGAGATCGACCACATGAGCGTCAAGGCCACCGGCCGGGTGCTCGACATCTTCGAGGCCGAGTCCTACCCCGGCGTGCTCTCCTCGCACAGCTGGATGGACCTGGACTGGACCGAACGGGTCTACGGCCTCGGCGGCTTCATCGCCCAGTACATGCACGGCTCCGAGGGCTTCGTCTCGGAGGCGAAGCGCACGGAGGCGCTGCGCGACAAGTACGGCGTGGGCTACGGGTACGGCACCGACATGAACGGCGTCGGCGGTTGGCCGGGACCGCGCGGCGCGGACGCCCCCGACAAGGTCACGTACCCCTTCAAGAGCGTCGACGGGGGCTCGGTCATCGACCGGCAGACCACCGGCGAGCGCACCTGGGACCTGAACACCGACGGAGCCGCCCACTACGGTCTGGTCCCGGACTGGATCGAGGACATCCGCAGAGTCGGCGGCCGGGACGTGGTCGACGACCTCTTCCGCGGCGCCGAGTCCTACCTCGACACCTGGAAGGCCTCGGAGAACCACAAGGCCGGAGTCGATCTGGCGCGCGGCGCCACCGCGTCGGCCAGTTCCTCGGAGTGGAGCCTGTTCACGAGCTACGAACCGCACCGGGCCGTCGACGGCGACCGCGGCACCCGCTGGGCGAGCGACTGGAGCGACGACCAGTGGTACCAGCTCGACCTCGGCTCCACGCGGCTCGTCGAGCGGGTCACCCTCGACTGGGAGCGCGCGTACGCGAAGTCGTACCGCGTCGAGCTCTCCGCCGACGGAGTGAAGTGGCGAACCGCCTGGTCCACGACAGCGGGCGACGGCGGCCTGGACACCGCGAGATTCGCCGGCACCCCGGCCAGGTACGTACGCGTCCAGGGCCTGGAACGCGGCACCGGCTGGGGCTACTCCCTCTACGAGGTCGGCGTCCGGGGCGGCTGACGCACCTCACCGGGCTGGTGCGCGAGCCCTGACGGAGGCACCGCACGCCCGATCGAGAATGAAGACATGAATCAGTCTTCATGTGTTCCTGTATGGTGGGGAGGCACGCGCCCCCGCCTGAAGGACCCTCGATGACCTCCACCCTCACGCCGCAGCCGGTCGACCGGGCGGAGCCCCCGCGCACCGGGACCGTGCCCCGGCGGCGTACCCGTGTGCTCGCGCTCCCCGAGGCGCGCTGGGCCGCGGCGGCCACCGTCCTCTTCCTGCTCGCGCTGCCCTTGCAGCTGACCGGCGCACCCGCCTGGACCTGGGGCCCGCTCTACGCCCTGTCGTACGTCACGGGCGGCTGGGAGCCGGGCTGGGAAGGGCTCAAGGCGCTCAAGGAGCGCACCCTCGACGTCGACCTGCTGATGGTCGTCGCCGCACTGGGCGCGGCGGCGATCGGGCAGGTCATGGACGGCGCCCTGCTCATCGTCATCTTCGCCACCTCCGGCGCGCTGGAGGCGCTGGCCACCGCCCGCACCGCCGACTCCGTCCGCGGCCTGCTCGACCTCGCCCCCGCCACGGCCACCCGGCTGACCCCGGACGGCGGCGAACAGACCGTTCCCGTCGAGGAGCTGGCGGTCGGCGACACCGTCCTCGTCCGCCCCGGTGAGCGCGTCGGCGCCGACGGCCGCGTGCTGGACGGGGCGAGCGACGTGGACCAGGCGACCATCACCGGCGAGCCGCTCCCCGTGGCGAAGGAACCGGGCGACGAGGTATTCGCCGGCACCCTCAACGGCACCGGCGCCCTGCGGATCCGCGTCGAGCGCGACGCGTCCGACTCGGTGATCGCCCGGATCGTCCGGATGGTGCAGGAGGCGTCCGAGACCAAGGCACCCACCCAGCTGTTCATCGAGAAGGTCGAACAGCGTTACTCGCTGGGCATGGTGGCCGCGACCCTGGCCGTCTTCCTGGTGCCGCTCGCCTTCGGCGCACAGCTCACCGACTCCCTGCTGCGCGCCATGACGTTCATGATCGTGGCCTCGCCTTGCGCGGTCGTGCTGGCGACCATGCCGCCCCTGCTGTCGGCCATCGCCAACGCCGGACGGCACGGTGTGCTGGTGAAGTCGGCCGTGGTGATGGAGCGGCTCGGCCAGACGGACGCGGTCGCGCTGGACAAGACCGGCACGCTGACCGAGGGCAGCCCGCGCGTCACCGATGTCCGGCCGCTGGCCGGATCCGCCCTGGACGAGGGCGGGTTGCTGACGCTGGCGGCGGCGGCCGAGCGGCCCAGTGAGCATCCGCTGGCCCGGGCGGTCGTGGACGCGGCCCGCGAGCGCGGTCTCGACCTCCCCGGCGCGGAGGACTTCACCTCCGCTCCCGGCGTGGGAGTCACCGCCGTCGTGAAGGGCCGTACGGTCGCCGTCGGTGCCCCGGCACGCCTGCTGGACGACTCGGGCGGCACGGCCGCCGCCGTCGCCGGGGAACTGGAGGAGTCCGGCCGCACCGCCGTCCTGGTCCTCGTCGACGGGGCCCCCGCCGGACTGCTCGGCATCGCCGACCGGCTGCGCCCGGACGCCGCCGCCACCGTCGCCGCGCTCACCACGCTCACCGGCACCGCCCCGGCGCTCCTCACCGGCGACAACCCCCGGGCCGCCGCACACCTCGCTGCCGAGGCCGGCATCGACGACGTGCGCGCCGGGCTGTTGCCGCAGGACAAGCTGGCGGCCGTTCAGGAGATGGAGAGCGCGGGCCGCAAGGTGCTGGTCGTCGGGGACGGCGTCAACGACGCACCCGCCCTGGCCGCCGCCCACACCGGGATCGCCATGGGCCGGGCGGGATCCGACCTCGCCCTGGAGACCGCCGACGCCGTCATCGTGCGCGACGAACTCGCGGCGGTCCCCACCACCGTCGCCCTCTCCCGCCGCGCGCGCAGGCTGGTCGTGCAGAACCTCGTCATCGCCGGGGTGTTCATCGCGGGCCTGGTCGTCTGGGACCTGGCCGGAAACCTGCCGCTGCCGCTGGGCGTCGCGGGCCACGAGGGCTCCACGGTCCTGGTCGGGCTGAACGGCCTGCGCCTGCTGCGGGAGACGGCCTGGCAGCGCGCTGCCGCCGAGGGCACCGGCTGAGCTGCCGGCGGACCGTCCGTCAGCGCCCCGGGGCCGGGCCGCTGCTGGCACGCACGACCAGGTCCACGGGGACGAGCGTGTCGACCCGGGGCCGTTCCCCGGGGCCGTCGATGCGGTCCAGGAGGAGCCGCAGGGAACGGGTGCCGATCTCGGCGAAGTCGGTGCGGACGGTGGTCAGCGGCGGCAGGAGATGCGCGGCCTCGGGGATGTCGTCGTAGCCGACGACGCTGACGTCCCCGGGGACGGAGCGCCCGGACTCGTGCAGGGCGTGCAGCAGGCCCAGGGCCATCTGGTCGTTCGAGGCGAACACCGCCGTCACCTCCGGACGCCGGGCCAGCCGACGGCCCAGGTCGTAACCGGAGCCGGCGCTCCAGTCCCCGACGAGCGGGGCCGGGACGTCGGCACCGGCCGCCTGGAGCGTCGCCTGCCAGCTCGCCAGCCGGTGGTCGGCGGAGGTCCAGCCGGCGGGGCCCGCGATGTGCCAGACGGTGGCGTGCCCGAGGCCGAGGAGGTGCTCGGTGGCCTTGCGGGCACCGGTGCGGGAGTCCCCGGTGACCAGGGGTGTGCTGTCGTCGAGGGCGTTCTCCAGGACCACCAGGGGAGTCCCGAGGTCGGCCCGCGCCAGGGTCTGGCCCACCCACTGCTGCGGGGCGATCGCGATGACGCCGTCCGCGCCCTCGGCCGACAGCCGGTTCACGGCCTCGACGACGGTGTCGTGGTCGGCCGTGTCGAGCGCGATGGAGCTCACCAGGTAACCGGCCTCCTGGGCCGCGGTGTTGATGGCGGTCAGGATGGAGGCGGGCCCGTACCGGGCGGCGTCGAAGGAGATGACCCCGAGCATCCGGGTCCGGCCGCTGGCCAGCGACCGCGCGCTGCGGCTGGGCCGGTAGCCGAGCGTGCGCATGGCGTCCAGGACCGCCTCGCGCGTCTCCGGGCGGACGGCCGGATGGTCGTTGAGCACCCGGGAGACGGTCTGCTTGGAGACGCCGGCCAGCCGGGCCACGTCGGCCATCACCGGTCGCGCCCCCGCGAAGTTGCGCCGGCTGCGGCCCCTGGGCACGGGGCTGTCGGTGGCGCTGGGTGTCATGGCGGGTGATTCCTCGACGTCGGTTGCGGCGGTCCTGACCCCGCCCGGCAGGAGCACAGCATAGGCCGGGCGGGGTACGCGGGACCGCGGAGCCACAGAGGGCAGCGCGACGCGGGTGTTCATCGTGCAAGGGCTCCTCGGTCCGTCCGGAGCACCCACGAGCGCGTGACCACCCACTCGGCGTGCCGCACCCCGGCCGCCCGCCAGGCGTCACCCACCTGCCCCGGCACATGCACCGCGGCGTCCGCGGCCAGCGGCAGCACCCTCAGCCGCAGGCCCCGCGCCCGCACCTCCTCGACAGGCAGCCGGTCCAGGCCGATGTCCCAGACCCGGCCCGAGTAGAACTGGTCGGCGACCAGGACGTCCCCCACGTAGGCCCGGGCCAGGTCCCCCGTCCAGTGCAGCCGCAGCAGGACACCGGCGGGCGCCGCCAGCAGGTCCTCCGGTACGTCGACGCGGTACTCGGCGGCCACCGCCTCGACGTGCTTGTCCGCCGGCACGCTCGCCCGGCCCCGCACGCCGGTCACCGGCTCGGGCGCCGGACCGGCGGGCCTGACCAGGGTGACGGGCACCGCGCTGTACGTGAGGGGCGCGGCCTCGATCGTGTAGCGGGTGAACACGCCGTCCGCCGCCTTCCGCACCCGTGTCCCGGCCACCACCGGGGCGGAATCCGGCGCGGGCAGCACCGCGAACGACGGCTCGGCGGCCGGGCTGTGCAGCCGTACCTCGGCACCGTCGAAGACGACGGCGTCCCCGGACAGCACCAGCCGCTCGGCTCCCCACGCGTCACCCCGGTAGACGGTGCGGGCCGTCGCCGCGTCCAGGACCAGCAGTCCGACGCGTGAACCGTCGGTCGCGTCCACCTCGACCAGGGCGTCGGTGCCGGGTCGCACTCCGCTGACCAGGACCCGGCCGGCGACCGGCGTGACCTCCCCGGACGGTGCCGCGACGGACGCCACCGTGTCCGCGTCCAGGACGAGTTCGGGCGCGATGCCGTCGGTCGCGGCCAGCACCAGGACCGTGCGCCCGCCCGCCTCGACGGTGCACACCGGCTGCGCGGTCGCCCACTCCAGCCGCAGCCCGGCCACGTCGAGCCGCAGCGGCCAGCAGAAGCAGGCGCCGGAGGGCACCGTGACGGGAGCGCTCGGCAGCGTCAGCGACGGTGCGTCCGGGAAGTCGACCGCGAAGGCCGTGCCCGGGTGGTCGGGCAGCGGCTCGTGCGGCTGGTGGTTGGTCACGAACAGGAACCCCGACGTGCCGTCGGTGCGGACGGCCCAGCGCAGCGTGTCCCGGTCGTGCTGCCCGGCCGGCTGCCGCTCGGGCAGCACGGACTCCATGGGGGCGATCCGGTGCCCGAAGCAGTCCAGCAGCAGGTGCTGGAGCCGCAGTTCGTGGTACGAGGAACGCACCTGGCCGTACTCGCCGAGCGGGGCCTGGAAGTCGTAGGTCAGGACAGGCAGGTCGTTGGGGTAGCCGGTGGCGTGCGACTCCTGAAGGGCCGTCAGCTCACCGGGCGGGTTCGTGCCGCCGTGGAACATGTAGTAGCCCTGCCAGACCGAACCGCAGCCGATCTTGGTGAGCCCCAGCGCGCCCACGTCGGCGGCCTCCACCCGGGGCCGCCGGTGGTAGGCCACCGCCATGCCGCCGCCCAACTCGCAGGTGGCCCAGGGGAACCGGTCCGTCGGAGCCGGGTCCGAGCCGCGTACGGTCGTGGGCCGCAGGTCGGCGCCGATGCCCTCGTCGTCGCGCTCGTGGGTGAAGAAGAAGTGCTTGCGGCAGGTGTCGGGCCAGCCGCCGTCCGCCTCCGTCCAGAACGCCTCCGGATAGCCGCCGTACAGGGGAAGCAGTTCGTCACCCGGGAGCTGGACCCCGCCCCAGGCGGTCGACGTCCACAGCGGCGCGCTGAGTCCGGCCTCCTGTGCCAGGCGCTTCAGTGTCCGCAGATGGCCGGGCTGGTCGTAGAGCTCGTTCTCGATCTGGATCGCGACGATCGGGCCGCCGTGCGCCCGGTCCAGACCCCGCAGTTGGTCCGCGACGGCCGCGAACCAGACCCGTACGGACTCCAGATAGGCCGGATCGTCGCTGCGCGGCGCGTGGACGCGGGCCGGCAGCCAGTCCGGCAGGCCGCCGTTGCGTACCTCGGCGTGGCACCACGGGCCGATGCGCGGGATGAAGTCCAGTCCGTGGCGTGCGCACAGCTCGGCGAAGCGACGCAGGTCGCGGTCGCCGTCGAAGCGGATCCGCCCCTCGATCTCCTCGTGGTGGATCCAGATGACGTAGGAGGCGACGGCGGTCACCCCGCCCGCCTTCATCTTCAGCAGTTCCTCCTGCCACTCCCGGGCCGGGTAGCGGGAGTAGTGGAACTCGCCGGAGACCGGGAACCAGGGGCGGCCGCCACGGGTGAGCCAGCGGCCGGTGACCTCGATCGGGTCGGGCACGCCCGGTGCGTCCGTGAAGGGCAGGTGGCCGGTCGGCGGGGGAGCGGAGGGCGCGGGCACGCGCAGCCGGTGCGGGGTCACCAGGTGTTCTCCGGGCCGAGGTCGGGCGTGTCGGTGAGCTGGGCGCGGGTGGCGGCGGTGCCGTGCAGTTCCAGCAGGACCAGCTCGTTGGAGCCCGGCCGCAGCACCGGCGCGGGGACGTACAGCGTGTGCTGGGGGCCGCGGTTCCAGTAGCGGCCCAGGTGGAAGCCGTTGATCCAGGCCTGCCCCTTCGTCCAGCCGGGCAGGGAGAGGAAGGCGTCGGCGGGCGTGTCCACCTCGAACGTGCCGCGGTGGAAGGCCGGCACGGTGACCGCCGTCCCGTCGCCCGGGGCGAACGGCACGGCGTCCAGGTCGTCCAGCGGCAGCGGGTGGCATTCCCAGCCGCGCAGGACGGTGCCGTTGCAGGAGACGGGACCGAGCAGGCCCTTCGGGGCGCCGATGCGGGGCCCGTAGTTGACACCGCCCATGTTCTCGACGAGCACCTCCAGCTCGGCGCCCGGGTGAGGTATGCGCACCGGCAGCGTCTCGTCGTGGCGTTCGCGCTCCAGTACACCGACGGGTGCGCCGTCGACGAAGACCTGGGCACGGTCGCCGACCCCGTCGGCGAAGTGCAGCAGACCGTCACCGGGGGCGGGCAGGACGGTGCGGTACAGCGCGTAGCCGGTGCGCTGCCCGAGCTCGCCCATGGTCACCGGGTCGTCGGTGCGGACGGGAGCGGCGAGCGCGCCGGCCAGCGGAAGCAGAGGTGCCCGGCCGTCCAACTCGACCCCGGTCGGCGGCAGTTTGGGACCGGGCGCCGGGACGGGCTCGTCGGGGACCCCGGCATGACGGGCGATGACCTCGCGGAACGCGTGGTACTTCGGGCCCGGGTCGCCGCACTCGGTGAGCGCGGCGTCGTAGTCGTACGACGTCACGGTGGGTTCGTAGGCGTGCTTGTGGTTGGCGCCGTTGGTGAAGCCGAAGTTGGTGCCGCCGTGGAACATGTAGATGTTGACGGACGCCCCGGCGGACAGCAGCCGGTCCAGATCGGCGGCGGCGTCGGCCGCGTTCCGGACGTGGTGCGGACCGCCCCAGTGGTCGAACCAGCCGATCCAGAACTCGGCGCAGAACAACGGGCCTTCGCGTCGGTACTCGCGCAGCCGTCCGAGGCACTGCTCGACCCGGCTGCCGAAGGTGCCGGCGGTCAGCACGCCCGGCAGGCTCCCGGCGGCCAGGTGCTCGGGGTCGGCCTGGTCGCAGGTGAACAGCAGCTCCTCGACGCCCCGGGAACGGAACGCGTCGGCCAGGTGCTTGAGGTACGCGCTGTCGTCGCCGTAGGCCCCGTACTCGTTCTCCACCTGCACGGCGATGACGGGACCGCCCGCCGCGGCCAGGTGCGGCCGGAGCGGGGGCAGCAGCAGGTCCAGGTAGCGGTCGACGGCCCCGGTGAAACGCGGATCGCTGGAGCGCAGCCGGATGTCCGGGTCGGAGGTCAGCCAGTCGGGCAGGCCGCCGCCGTCCCACTCGGCACAGATGAACGGACCGGGGCGCAGCAGCACGTGCAGCCCCTCGTCCTGGGCGAGGCGGAGGAACCGGGGCAGGTCGAGGAAGCCGTCGAGCACGAGAGGGCCCTCGGGATCGGGCTGGTGGTGGTTCCACGGGAGGTACGTCTCCACCGTGTTGAGGCCCATCAGCCGCGCTTTGCGCAGCCGGTCGGACCACAGGCCCGGGTGGACGCGGAAGTAGTGCAGCGCACCGGAGATGATCCGGAACGGCTCGCCGTGCAGCAGGAATCCGTCGGACGTCGTCGTCAGGGCGGGCATGCGGGAGCTTCCCTTCGGGAGAGGGGCTGAAGTCGGTGGTGCGGGCGATGGGAGTCGACGGGAGTCGGTTCAGTGAGAGCGGGTGACGCGGATCAGCCAGAGCGTGGCGCCCAGGCACACCGCCGAGACACCGCACAGCAGGAGGGGCACCGCGCGGACCCCCGACCACTCGATGGCCTTGCCCAGCGCCGGACCGGCCGCGACACCGCCGGCCATGGACGCCGCGATGACCAGGGCACCGGCTCTCCGGGCCCTGGGGGCGGCCCGGTTCAGCCAGGGCAGCCCGGTCGGGAAGATCGGCGCGATGAACAGACCGACACCGGCGTACGCGTACGGCGCCAGCGCCGGCACGGACGCGGCCAGCAGACACACCGTCATGCCCGCGCAGGAGACGGCGATGATCGTCTGGGCGGAGAAACGCAGTGCGAGCGGCGCGACCAGGAAGCGGCCGACGGTCATCATCAGCCAGTACACGGAGGTGGCGGTGGCGGCCACACCCGCGCCGTAGCCGACGGTCTCCAGATGCGTGGGCTCCCAGCCGCCGACCCCGGCCTCGATGCCGACGTGCAGGACGTAGAGCGCCACGAAGACGGCGAGCACCGAGGCGAGGCTCCGCCGGAGGGCCCCGCCACCGCTCGTCGAGTTCCCGGCCGGGACGGGCGCGTCGTTCCGTACGCCCTTCAGGCACAGCAGCAACGGCAGGTTGGCGAGGGCGAAACCGAGGAAGACCGCCGGGTAGTGCTCGGAGCCGACCACGCCGATCAGGGCGGGGCCGAGGATGGCGCCGATGCCGAAGTGGGCGTTGAGGATGTTCAGCATCGCGGTCGAACGGTGGCCGAAGCCCACGGCGAACAGCTGGTTGAGCCCGTAGTCGATGCCGCCGAAACCGAGCCCGGCGAGCAGGGCCGCCGCCAGGGCGGTGGGCCAGCCGGGCGCCAGCGCGAAGCCCGCAGCGCCGACCGCCATCAGCAGGTAGGAGCTGCCGAGGATGTGCCGGTTGCCGACCCGCCCGTAGAGCCGGTCGAACAGCAGCACACCCGCCACGCCGCCGACGAAGTGGGCACTGAGCCCCAGCCCCGCGGCGGACGGCGAGAGCCCGAACTCCGCACGGAAGCCCGGGATCGCCGGCCCGTAGAGGGCCTGCAACGCGCCGATGAGCACGAAGCCCGCACAGGAGGCGACCACCGCGGCCCCGCTGAACACCGGGGCCGACGGCGCGGGGGAGAGGGTGACCGCGCGCTGCGCGGTGGGCTGGTCGGTCACGCGGACTCCGGGGGGACGGCCGGCCGGACGGGGGCGGGCGGAGGACACATCGCGTAAGGCTCGAAGCAAGGGCGGACCATGGTGATGTTACCGGTAACATCAGGCTCGGGAACACCTTTTTGACGGCACGAACGAGAAGTCCGCGCAAGCTTCGCGCTGCCGCGCCCCCTCCTGTAATCGCGTGGTCAAGCGGGTGCAGTGGCTGATCTAATACGCGCACGGGCCGTCTGCGCCCTTCGGGCCGGCGTAACGGAAGGGAACCTTCGGCATGTCTGTCATCCACCGCACCTGGGTCAAACCGACCAAGCTGGAACTGCTCACCTCCTGGCTGCCGTCCCGCCCGTGGTACCGCGGTGGCGCAGCCGAACCGGAGCTGGCCAAGGCCGGCGGGTTCCGGCTGGACGACCCGCAGGGCGAGGTCGGGATCGAGTTCATCGTCGTCACCGACACCTCCGGCCCTCACCCCGTCACCTACTCGGTGCCGCTCACCTATCGCGGTGCCGCGCTCGACGGGGCGGAGCACGCCCTCGTGGGCACCATGGAGCACGGGGTGCTCGGGCAGCGCTGGGCCTACGACGGTTGCCACGACCCGGTGCTGGTCGCCCAGTTGGGTGCCTTGATCGAGGGCCGGGTGCAGGCTCAGGCCCAGAGCGTCAGCGACGCCCTCGACCGGGAGGTCGTCGCCTCCCGGACCGGCGAAGGCTCCGTCCCCACGGACTTCGTCGTCACCGACGACCGGGACGGCACCCGGCTGACCGCGCCGCACGGCACGACCCTCCAGCTGCACCGGGTCCTGCGACCTGCCCCGGACGGCCCGCTCGCGCCGCCCCAGGGAGCGACCGGCCAGGTCACCGGCTCCTGGCAACTCCCGGACGGCACCCGGACCCGCGGGGTCTTCGCCGTTCTGCACACCGGCCCGCGGACCTAGAGGGGCCAGACGACGATGCAGGTGCCGGAGTTCCGGCGTGCGATGGCCGCGGCCATGTCGACCGCCTCTTCACTCGGCCTGTCGGTCGACGACGCGATCGTTCTTCAGGACTCGAACAAGCTCACTCTGCGTCTGCTGCCTTGTGACGTCCTGGCCCGGGTGGCACCTGTAGCGCAGCAGGTCGCACAGTTCGAAGTCGATCTCGCTCAGCGGCTCACCGAATCCGGATGCCCGGTGGCCGCTCTCGAGCCTCGGGTGGAGCCGCGCGTCCATGAGCGTGACGGATTCGCGATCACACTGTGGACCTACTACGAACCCGTGACACCTCAAGAGGCCCCGCCGGCCGGCTACGCCGATGCGCTCGCGCGGCTGCATGCCGGCATGCGCACGCTCGATGTCCCGACGCCGCACTTCACGGACCGGGTCGAGGAGGCTCAACGCCTCGTGGCGAACCGTGACCGCACACCGGCGCTCGCCGACGCGGACCGGGAGTTGCTCGGCGACACGTTGCGAAGCCTGAGACGAGTGATCGGCGAGCGCGGCGGCTCCGAGCAGCTGCTGCACGGCGAGCCGCACCCGGGCAACGTGCTCACCACGCACAACGGACTGCTGTTCATAGACCTTGAGACGTGTTGCCGCGGACCCGTCGAGTTCGACCTCGCCCACGCGCCCGACGAAGTCGGCGAGCACTATCCGGGTGTCGATCACGACTTGCTGCGCGCGTGCCGCATCCTCGTGCTGGCGATGATCACCACGTGGCGCTGGGACCGAGACGACCAACTCCCCGACGGGCGCCGGCTGGGCACGGAGTGGCTCAGCCGGATCCGGGCAGCACTCGATCGCAACAGCTGACGCTTCCACCGGCAGACGCACGTTCACCCGCACCCGTCCAGGAAGGCACAGCCGTGGCCGTCGACTCCCCGCAGCGCATCGCCCTCCTCGGAGGCGGCTTCTCCACCGATGACGACGGCGTCCTCGACGACTGGGTGCTGGCCCGGGCACGCGTGCCCCGCCCCAAGGTGTGCTTCGTACCCACGGCCGGCGGAGACGCGCCGGCCTACATCGAACAGTTCCGTACGGCGTACGGGAACCGCCCCGCCTGCGAACCCTCCGTCCTGCACCTGTTCCGCCGCGAACTGGACGACGACGCACTGCGCTCCTTCCTGCTCGCCCAGGACGTCATATACGTGGGCGGTGGCAACACGGCCAACCTCCTCGCGGTATGGCGAGCCCACGGCGTGGACCGGCTGCTGCGGGAGGCCTACGGCCGCGGCACGCTGCTGTGCGGCATCAGCGCCGGTGCCAACTGCTGGGCCGAGGGCTCGCACACCGACTCCTTCGGGCCGTTGACGTACCTCCCCGACGGCCTGGGACTGCTGCCCGGCTCCGTCTGCCCGCACTACGACAGTGAACCGGGCCGTCGACCGTCCTACCGCGCGGCCGTGGCAGCGGGGCGGTTGCCGTCGGGCTGGGCGGTGGAGGACGGGGCCGCGGCACTGTTCACGGACGGTGTGCTCACGGAGGCCGTCACCCGGACGCGGGGAGCCGGGGTGTACCGGGTGGAGCCGGCCGGGGGTGGTGGCGTGAGTGAGCGTGCGCTGCCCTGTCGGTGGCCCGGGACCCGGTAGGTCTTCCCACTGATCCCCTGAACCTCATCCCGCTGATCCCCTGAACCTCGGAGATCAAGCAGGATTGCCCCGGGCACGATCGGGTACGCGAGCAGCACCACGTCCGGGGCGGATCTTGCCCCGGGCGGGCCGCACGACCGCCGCTACCAGGGAATCTGCCATGGAGACACCCGCAAACGACCCCACGCCCACGCCCGCCCAGCGGGCTCTGGACGTCCTCACCGAGAACACCGAGGACGCGGCGGCTCTGGACGCGCTCGCCAACAGCGACGTGCTCATCCCCGTGCCCGACGACGCGAACGACGCCGACGCCGCCAACCCCTCGGCGGTGGCGCTGCCGGTGCTGGAGCAGCCCGGCGGCGAGCCGGTGGTGCCCGTCTTCACCTCCGAGGTGGAGATGGCCGGGCTGCTGCCGTTCGTCTCCCGCTACCGCCTGGTGCCGCTCGGCGCCCTGGCCGCCCAGTGGCCGGCCGACGACCTGTCGCTCACCATAGACGGCAGCTCGGAGCACCGCCTGACGCTCACCTCGGAGGGAGTACGCACCCTGCTGGCACGTCCGTAGGACGGACCGGGCCGGGCCCCGGGCGGTCTACGCGCCCAGGGTCCGGGCCAGCGCGGCCCGCTGGAGCGGCAGTGCCTGCGCGTGCAGGTCACGGCCCTTGGAGGTCAGGGCCACCCACACCCCGCGCCGGTCCTCCACGCACACCGAACGCGTCACCAGCCCGTCCTTCTCCAGCCGGGCGATGAGGCGGGACAGCGCGCTCTGGCTGAGATGGACCCGTCCGACCAGGTTCTGCACCCGGCACTGCTCGCCCTCCTCGGGCGCCGCCGTGGCGAGGATGTCCAGGACCTCGAAGTCGGACGCGCCGAGGCCGTGCGGATGCAGCACCCGGTCGATCTCGCACATCGTGCGCGCGTGCGCCGACAAGATGTCCCGCCACCGTTCCTCGAGCCGCGCACCAGCCGTTTTCGACGCCATATGTGAACGGTAACACCGGTGCGGCATTCAATGACCGTGCATGCAGTGCACGTCCCTCGCCGGGCGGCGGGAGCCTACGTCGACTCCCTTTCGACCAGCTCCGTCGGCAGGATCACGGCCGCCGGATCCTCACCCCCGATCTGCGCGAGCAGCACCCGTACCATCTCGGCGCTGATGCGGTCCCACGGCTGCCGGATGGTCGTGAGCTCGGGGCTGGAGGCCAGGGCGGCCGGGGAGTCGTCGAAACCGCCGACCGCGACGTCCCCCGGCACGCTCCGCCCCGCCCGGTGCAGGGCCGCCAGCACGCCCTGCGCCATGAGGTCCGAGGCGACGAACACGGCGTCCATGTCCGGGGCCTGCGCCAGCAGCCGCTCGGCACCCGCCTCGCCGCTGGCGCGGCTGTAGTCGCCGGAGACGACGAGGCGCTCGTCGTACTCCAGGCCCGCCTGGGCGAGCACCTCCTGGTAGCCGGCGAGACGCTCGACACCGCCGGGCGTGTCCAGCGGCCCGGTCACCATGCCCACCCGGCGCCGCCCGAGCGACAGCAGGTGGCGCACCATGTCGCGGGCGCCGTCACGGTCGTCGGCGGCCACGTAACTCACCTTCGAGCCCAGCCCGATCGGCTTCCCGCACGCCACCAGCGGCACACCGGCCTCACGCAACTGCTCGGCGACGGGGTCACCGGAGTGGTTGGAGACCAGCAGCACCCCGTCGACATGCCCGGCGGTGATGTACCGGGTGAGGCGGCGCCGTTCGTCCTCGGTGCCCGCCAGCATCAGCAGCAGCGGGATGTCGTGCGCGGCGAGCGCCTGGGTGCAGCCGCGCAGCAGGACGTTGAAGTTGGGGTCCTCGAAGAACCGCTCCTGCGGTTCGGTGAGCAGGAAGCCGATCGAGTCGGACCGCCCGGTGATCAGGGAGCGGGCGTGCCGGTTGACGACGTAACCCGTCCTGCGGATGGCCGCGTTGACCGCTTCCTGGGCGGCCGGGCTGACGTAGTGGCCGCCGTTCAGTACACGCGAGACCGTGCCGCGCGAGACCCCCGCCTCGCGCGCCACGTCGTGGATCGTGGGCGGCCTGCGCCTGCCCCCCGAAGCGTTCATGGTCATGACTTTACGGCTCCGGAGAGCAGATCCAGACTCCAGAACCGCTGGATGACCAGGAACAGGGCGACCAGCGGCAGCACCGCGAGGAGCGCGCCCGTGATCACCAGCGTGTACAGCGCCGGGGTGTTGGCGCCCTGCTCCAGCAAGGTGAACAGGCCGAGGGTGATCGGGAACTTCTCGTCGTCGCTGAGCATGATGTACGGCAGCAGGAAGTTGTTCCAGATCGCCACGAACTGGAACAGGAACACCGTCACCATGCCGGGGATCATCATCGGCAGCGCGATCCGCGTGAAGATCCGCCACTCGCTCGCCCCGTCCATGCGCCCCGCCTCGACCACGTCGGCGGGCACCGCGGCGGCGGCGTAGATCCGCGCCAGGTAGACGCCGTACGGGAAGAGGATCTGCGGCAGCAGGACGGACAGGTACGAGTCGGTGAGGTCGGCCTTCGCCAGCAGCAGGTACTGCGGGATGGCGAGGATCACCGGCGGCATCAGCACCCCTGCGAGCAGCACGTTGAAGATCGTCTCGCGGCCGCGGAAGCGGTAGGTCGCCAGGGCGTAGCCGCTGATCGCCGACACGCACGTCGACAGCAGGGCGCCCAGACCGGCGTACAGCGCGGAGTTGCCCATCCACTCCCAGTAGACGCCGTCGCGGTAGGCGCTCAGATCGCGGACGTTGTCGGCGAAGCCCGTGCCCGGCAGGAACGTGAACGTGGAGAACAGCTCACGGCCGGACTTGGTCGCCGCCATGACCACCCAGGCCACCGGCAGCAGACAGTAGATCGCGCCCAGCAACAGCGTGACCGTGGGGATCAGGGCGATCCGGCGGCGCAGCGGCGGGCGGCCCTGGGGGGTACCGGGCGTGCTGCCCGCCACCGGCTCGGCCTGGCGGACGGCAAGGGAACTCATCGAGCTGCCTCCTGCTTCTGACGACGGTTCGCGGCCCGCAGGAAGCCGAAGGACAGCAGGAGCGTGGCGAACGCGATGATCACGGCCTGCGCCGCGGCCCCGTAGATGTCACCCTCGCCGAACGCGTCCCGGTACACCTTCATCAGCGGACTCCACGTCGTGGACACGGAGTTGGTGAGGGGCTTGAGGGTGGTCGGCTCGTTGAACACCTGGAGCGTCGCGATGATCGAGAAGAAGAAGGTCAGCACCAGCGACGGCGCCACCATCGGGATCTTGATCCGCAGCGCGATCTGCAGCGGGGTGGCGCCGTCGAGCTTCGCCGCCTCGTACACCTCCGCCGGGATCGCCTGGAGGGAGGTGTAGATGACGATCATGTTGAAGCCGGTGCCGCCCCAGACCGCGATGTTCGACAGGGCCAGGTACAGTGGCCCGCCGTCCAGCAGGTCGGGCTGCGGCAGCCCGAGCTTGTCGAGCACGAAGTAGAAGGGGCTGACGTCCGGCAGGTACAGGAAGCCCCACAGCAGCGCCGCCACCACACCGGGGATGGCGTACGGCAGGAAGATCGCGAGCCGGGTGAAGGGGGCCAGCCGCACCTTCTCGGCGTCCAGCATCAGCGCGAGCAGCAGGGCCAGGCCGAGCATCACCGGGACGACGATGCAGCCGTAACCCAGCACGCGCAGCGCCCCGTTCACCAGCTCGCTGTCGGTGAGGGCGTCGGTGTAGTTCTCCAGACCGGCCCAGACCTCCTTGCGGGCGCCGGAGCCCAGGCCCAGGCCCGAGACCTTCACCTTGCGGAAGCTGAGCCAGATCGCGTAGCCGATGGGCAGCGCGAAGAACAGCGCGAAGAGGACGGTGGCGGGGACAAGGAAGGCGTACGGGGCCCCCTTGACCCCGTACGACTGCCGGCGTGCCGTGCTTTTCACTCCGCGACCTCGAAGCCCTGCTTCTTCATGTCGGCGACGGTGTCGGCCTGCATCTTGTCCAGCGCGGCGCCGAAGTCCGACTTGTTCTTCGCTGCGGCGCCGAAGGCGTCCTTGAAGGTGGTGTAGGCGACGTTCACGTTCGGGCCCCACGCCGAGGGCGCCGTGGTCTCCGCGATGTCGGCGGCCTTGGTGTAGAAGTCGGCCTGATTGGAGAAGTAGGCCGGCGGCTTGAGGAAGGCGCCGCTGGTCTGCGCGTTCTTGGCGGCCGGGTAGATGCCGCTCTCCTTGGCCAGCGCGTTCAGGGCGTCGCCGTCGGTGTTCAGCCAGGCGGCGAACTCGGCGGCGGCCTCCTGGTGCTTGGAGTCCGTGGTGACGGCGGTGGAGGAGCCGCCCCAGCTGCCCGTGCGGTTCTCGTTGGCGGACCACTGGGGGAGGGGCGCCATGGCCCACTTGCCCTTGGTGTCGGGAGCGGCCGTGGTCAGCGTGCCCGGTGCCCACACGGCGCTGACCCAGGCGATCTGCTTGCCGGTGTTCATCGCCTTGTTCCAGGCCGGGGTGTACATCGGCTGGTTGTCGATGGCGCCCTCCTTGACGAGGCCGCCCCAGAACTCGGCGACCTTCCGCGTCGCCGCGTCGTCGATGGAGACCTTCCACCGGTCGCCGGAGGTCGTCCACCACTTGGCGCCCGCCTGCTGGGCGAGGCCCGCGAAGAGGCCGGAGTCGTTGGCGGAGAAGGTGGTGAGGTCCTTGCCGGGGGCCGCCTTCTTCAGTTCGCGGGCGGTCTCGGCGAACTCGTCCCAGGTCGTCGGGACCGTCAGGCCGTACTCCTTGAACAGGTCCTCGCGGTAGTAGAACATCATCGGCCCGATGTCCTGCGGGACCGCGTAGACCGCGTCCGTGCCCAGCGTCGTCTGCTGCCAGACACCGTCGGCGAACCTGCCCTTCGCGTCACCCACGGTCTTCGATATGTCCGCCAGCGCGTCGTTGCTGACCAGCGTGGGCAGCGCCTGGTACTCGGCCTGCACCAGGTCGGGGGCCTTGCCCGCCTTGTGCGCGGTCAGGATCTTGGTGACGAGCGTGTCGCCGGACGCCTGCTTCTTCACCGTGACGGTGATCCGGTCCTTCTTGCCCGGCCCCTTGTTCCACAGGTCCACGACCTTGTCCATGCCGGGGGTCCAGGTCCAGTACGTCAGCGAGACCGGCCCCGACTCGGTCTCGCTGTCCCCGGATCCCGAGCCGCAGGCGGCGAGGGCGGTGGCGCCGAGCACGATGGCGACGGCGGATGTCACGAGGCGGCGGCGCTTCGTGTACGGCATGGATCTCTCCCCTGACCTGGGGTCCTCGCCTGGTGCGAGAACCTGCCATGCTTCTGTGAGCGTTCACAGTAGAGAAACATCCCGGACACTTGTCAATGGTTGTTGCTGTGCGGTTATGTTGGGCTCTGCACTGCCTCACTGTGTGTGCACGTTCCCATTTGATCGATCGACCGGGAGACCATCCATGCCGGAGACCACCCCCAGGGGCCTCACCAGGCTCGCCTTCGGTGGGGACTACAACCCCGAGCAGTGGCCGGAAAGCGTCTGGCAGGAGGACGTCCGGCTGATGCGGGAGGCCGGCGTCACCATGGTGAGTGTCGGGATCTTCTCCTGGGCGCTGCTGGAGCCCTCACCCGGCCGTTACGACTTCGGCTGGCTCGACCGGCTCCTGGACCTGCTGCACGAGCACGGCGTCCGCGTCGACCTGGGCACCCCCACCGTCGTGCCGCCCGTCTGGTTCTACCGGGCCCACCCCGACGCCCTGCCGGTCACCCGCGAGGGCGTGCGCTACGAGTTCGGCTCCCGCGCGGCGATCTGCCACAGCAACGCCGACTACCGGGTGGCCGCCGCGGCCGTCACCACGAAGCTCGCCGAACGCTACGGCGACCACCCGGCCCTGGCGATGTGGCACGTGCACAACGAGTACGGCGTCCCCGTCTCGGCCTGCTACTGCGACTCGTGCGCCGCGCACTTCCGCCGCTGGCTGGCGACGACGTACGGCACGGTCGACGCGGTCAACGAAGCCTGGGGCACGGCCTTCTGGGGCCAGCGCTACACCGACTTCGACCAGATCAACCCGCCCCGGCTCACCCCCGCGGCCGTCAACCCCGGCCAGGCGCTGGACTACAAGCGGTTCGCCGACGCCACCATGCGCGAGAACTTCGTGACGGAGCGGGACATCCTGCACCGCCTCTCACCGGGCGTCCCGGTCACCACCAACTTCATGACGGCGCTGAGCCAGTGCGACTCCGTCGACTACTGGGCCTGGGGCCGCGAGGTCGACATTGTCACCAACGACCACTACCTCATCACCGACGGCCGCCGCACCCACGTCAACCTGGCGATGGCCGCCGACCTCACCCGCTCCGTCGCGGGCGGCGCGCCCTGGCTGCTGCTGGAGCACTCCACCTCGGGTGTCAACTGGCAGCCCCGCAACCCCGCCAAGGCCCCCGGCCAGATGGCCCGCAACTCCCTCACGCACGTGGCGCGCGGCTCCGAGGGCGCCATGTTCTTCCAGTGGCGCCAGTCCCGCCGCGGCGCCGAGAAGTTCCACTCGGCGATGGTCCCGCACGGCGGAACCGACACCCGTGTGTGGCGCGAGGTCGTCGAACTCGGCGCGTCCATCGACGCGTTGAGCGAGATCCGCGGCACCCGCACCGAAGCCGACGTGGCCGTGCTGTGGGACTGGCACTCCTGGTGGGCGCAGAACCTCGACTGGCGCCCCAGCGTCGACCACGACGCCCGCGAGCGCGCCGACGCCTTCTACGAGGCCCTCTACGACCGCCACCTCACCGTCGACTTCGCCCACCCGGAAGCCGACTTGTCGAGGTATCCCCTTGTCGTCGTACCGGCCCTGTACCTGATGACGAAGGCGGCTGGGAACAACCTCACGGCCTACGTCGAGAACGGCGGCACGCTGGTCGTCTCGTACTTCTCCGGCATCGTCGACCAGCACGACGCCGTCCACGAGGGCGCCTACCCGGGCCCGCTGCGGGACGTCCTCGGCCTCACCGTCGAGGAGTTCTCGCCGCTGCTGCCCGGCGAACGGGTGCGCGTCAGCGGCCCCGACGGATCCGAGCTGGGCGCCGACGTGTGGACGGAGTTCGTGGTGCCGCGCGGCGCCGAGACCGTCCTGACGTACGCCGACGGCCTCACCGCGGGGCGGCCCGCCGTCACCCGGCACCGCCGCGGCGAGGGCACCGCCTGGTACGTCTCCACCCGGCTGGCAGCCGACGGTCTCGACGCGCTGCTCGGCTGGGCGGTCGAGGACGCGCGGCTCGCCCCGCGCGCCGACCTGCCCCGGGACGTCGAAGTGGTCCGCCGCACCGGCGAGTCGGGCACCTACCTGTTCGCCGTCAACCACACCGGCTCGGACGCCAAGGTGCCGCTGGAGGCCCCCGGCACCGAGCTGCTGACCGGTGAACGCGCCGTGGGCCGGCTGCCGGTCCCGGCCGGAGCCGTCCGGGTCGTCCGGCTCGACGGCTGAACCGACTCCCTCCGCCCGCGCGAGCCACGAGCCGCGGGCGGAGGGGCTCTCTCGCCTCACCTACGGGCGAGGGGCACCCCCAATCCCCACGTCGAAGGGACGACGGACGACGATGTTCCATCCCAGACGCACGCTCAGAACCCTGCTGCTCCCGCTCGCGGCGGGGCTCGCCCTCACCGCCCTGCCCGCCACCTCCGCCCACGCCGCGAGCACGCTCACCAACGGCGGCTTCGAGGCAGACGGCGCGGGCGCGGCCACACCGGGCGGCTGGTCCGAGTACGGCGACACCGGCGCCTCGTTCACCGAGTCCGGCGGCCACGGCGGCGGCTACCGCCTCAGCCACTGGTCCTCCACCGCCTACAAGGTGGAGACGTACCAGTACCTGTCCGGACTCACCAACGGCACCTACAAACTCACCGCATGGGTGCGCTCCGGCGGCGGACAGAAGTCCGCGTACATGGCGCTGAAGAACTGCGGCGGAGCCGAGCAGCGCACCGACCTGCCGGTCTCGGCCAGTGGGTGGATCCGGATCGTCGTGCCGGTCAATGTGAGCAACAACCAGTGCACGATCAGCGTCAACAGTGACGCGAACGCGGGCAACTGGATCAATGTCGACGACCTGACCTTCACGTCGGGCACGTCCAGTACGTCGATCAAGGGTGCCGACATCTCCTCGCTGGCCAAGAGCGAGGCCAAGGGCGGCGTCTACCGGAACAGCTCCGGCACGGCCGGCGACGCCCTGGCGATCCTCAAGTCGTCCGGCATGAACTACGCGCGCCTCAAGGTCTGGGTGAACCCGGCCGACGGCTACAACAACAAGGCGCGCGTCCTCGCCACGGCCAAGCGCGTCAAGGCGCAGGGCATGAAGCTGCTGGTCGACTTCCACTACTCGGACTTCTGGGCCGACCCGGGCCGCCAGGACAAACCCGCCGCCTGGGCCGGGCACTCGTACAGTCAACTCAAGACCGACGTGTACAACCACACCTACGACGTGTTGAACGCCTTGAAGGCGCAGGGCACCACCGCCGACATGGTCCAGGTCGGCAATGAGATCAACGGCGGCATGCTGTGGAACGAGGGATCGACCTCCAACTGGACGCAGCTGGCAGGTCTGCTCAACTCCGGCTACGACGCGGTCAAGGCGGTCAACGCGAACACGACCGTCGCCCTGCACCTCGCCGAGGGCGGTGACCTGGAGGGCACCCGCTGGTGGTTCGACAGCGCGCGCTCCCACGGCGTGAAGTTCGACGCGATCGGCCTGTCGTACTACGGCTACTGGCACGGCACGCTGGCCGACTTCCAGACGACCCTCGACGACGCGGCCGCCCGCTACGGCAAGCCGGTCTTCGTCGCCGAGACCGCCTATCCGTTCCGCCTGGACAGCGAGGACTCGCACCAGAACATCATCGACACCAGCGGCGAGCTGGTCTCCGGCTACCCGGCGAGCGTGGCCGGCCAGACCCGGTGGATGAACGACGTGGCGAGCATCGTGGAGGCCGTCCCGAACGGCCGCGGCCTCGGCATCTTCTACTGGGAGGCCACCTGGACCGCCGTGAACGGCAACGGCTGGGACCCGACCGACGCCTCCTCCGGCAACGCCTGGGAGAACCAGGCGCTGTTCGGCTACGACGACCGGGCACTCTCGTCGATGTCCTGGTTCCGCCACCGCTGACCACACGGGGAGGGGGCCCGGCCGCACACCCGCGGCCGGGCCCTCGCCCGTTCCCGAACTCACCCGTGAACCCACGTCGGTCCGGTATCGGTCAAGGACGCCGAGTCCGGGACGCGGCGGCTTCGACTGCGAGACAGTGGGAAGAGGGGGCAGACGACCAGAGCCGCGAGGCAGGGGCACGACATGCTGAGGACTCCCACGGACGAGACGCGCCTGCGCATCCTGGCCTGGCTCAAGGAACCCGGCCCCGCCGCACACGGCGTCACCGCGGACGCCGTCGCCGAGAGGTTCTCGATGCCCCGCCCGGTCGCCGTCACCCACCTCCGGCTGCTCCATGCCACCGGCATGCTGCGCACCAGCCGGTCCGCCGGCCGCGTGCACTACCACCGCGACGAGATGCGGATCGCAGAGGTGGCCCGGATGTTTGAGAAGGGCTGGTAGGCGACCCGGTACAGCGGAACCCAGCGGCATCCCTCCGACGGTGAAGGACACGCACGCGATGGAACGTCCCACGGCACTCCTCCCGCGCCACTACGTCGCGGTGGGCCCCGGCCCCGAGGACGTGGTCGCCGACCCGCGCGGCCGCGTGCTGACCGGCCTGGCGGACGGCCGCATCCTGCGCCTGGACGGCCTGGGGGACCCGGTGACGGCCCGTACCGAGGTGCTCGCCGAGACCGGGGGCAGGCCCCTCGGGCTCGAACTCCTCCCGGACGGCGACCTGCTGGTGTGCGACGCCGAACGCGGACTGCTGCGCGTCGGCACCGGCGACGGCACCGTCCGCGTCCTCGCCGACAAGGTGGCGGGGGAGCGGCTGCGGTTCGCCAGCAACGTCGTGTCCCTCTCCGACGGCAGCGTGTACTTCACCGTCTCCAGCCGCCGCCACCCCCTGGACCACTGGATCAGCGACATCGTCGAGCACACCGGGACGGGGCGCCTGCTGCGCCTCGCCCCAGGCGCGGACACTCCCGAGGTGGTGCTGGACGGCCTCCAGTTCACCAACGGGCTCGCCGCCGGAGCCGACGAGTCGTTCCTCGTCGTCGCCGAGACCGGCGCCCGCCGGCTCATCCGCTACCGGCTCACCGGGCCCGGGGCCGGCCGGAGCGAGCCCTTCGCCGAGAACCTGCCGGGCATGCCCGACAACCTCTGGCGCGGCGCCCCGGACGGACCGGTCTGGGTCGCGCTGGCCGGGCCCCGCGTCCCCGCCCTCGACCTGTTCCACCGCAGCGCACCAGCGGTCCGCCGCGCCGCCGGCCGCATGGCCGTGCGCGCTCCCTTCCGCCCCACCGGCACGATCGCGGTCCTGGCCTTCGACGACGCGGGCCGCGTCGTCCACCACCTCGCCCGCCGCCACGCCGGATACCGGATGGTCACCAGCGTGTGCGAAGCGGCCGGGCACCTCGTGCTGGGCAGCCTCTGGGAGCCGGGCGTGGCGGTCTGCGAGGCACCCGTCCCGAAGTGACGCCGGTTCGCCACGGGGGTTAGTCTGAACCCCGGCCGCGACACCTCTCGCGGCGCGGCGGTGGGGCCCGCCGTACCCGAACCGCGGCACGGACGCCGCCAACGGTCCCTACTTGCGACGGCACGCGCCCGCACGATCCCGGGCCCCGGCGAGTAGGAGACGGACGACCATGACGGCCCCCGAGGCGGAAAGCCTCCGCATCCGGCCCGCTGACCCACACCCCTCCGCCTGGCGCGCCCAGGCACCGGTCGTTGCGGTGGTGGCGCTCGGCGGGGGAGCGGGGGCCGCCGCCCGCTACGCGGCGTCGCTGTGGTGGCCCGCGCACACGGGTGGCTTCCCCTGGACGATCTTCTGGGTCAACGTCGCGGGCTGCGCCGTGATCGGCGTGTTCATGGTGGTCATCACAGAGTTCCGGGCCGCGCACCGCCTGGTCCGCCCCTTTTTCGGCACCGGCGTGCTCGGGGGTTTCACGACCTTCTCGACCTACGCCGTCGACATCCAGAAGCTGGCCGACAGCGGCCACGTCCGCACCGGCCTGACCTACCTCGCCGCGACCCCGCTCGCGGCGCTCACGGCGGTGTGGCTCGCGGCCTGGTCGACCCGCCGTGTCCTGAAGTGGAGGCAGCCATGACACGGCTGACCGGCAGGGCCCTGCGCCTGACCGTCTTCGTCGGCGAGAACGACACCTGGCACCACAAGCCCCTGTACTCGGAGATCGTCCACCGGGCCCATGCGGCGGGCCTCGCGGGCGCCAGCGTCTTCCGGGGCGTGGAGGGGTTCGGCGCCTCCTCGCTGATCCACACCTCGCGGCTGCTGTCCCTGAGCGAGGACCTGCCGGTCGCCGTCGTGATCGTCGACACCGAGCCACGCGTCCGGGCCTTCCTGCCCCAGCTCGACGAACTCGTCACCGAGGGCCTGGTGACCCTCGACGACTGCGAGGTCATCAGGTACACCGGCCGGGAGGACACTCCGGGTGAAACGGACGTGAAGGGTAAGAGGTCGTTGTGAACTGGCTGCTGGTCGTCGGGGGCGCGATGGTCGGCGCCCCGCTGCGCTACCTCACCGACCGCGCGGTCCAGTCCCGGCACGACTCGGTCTTCCCCTGGGGCACCTTCGCGGTGAACGTGACCGGCTGCCTGATCCTCGGCCTGCTCACCGGCGTCGCAGGACACGTCCAACTGCTGCTCGGCACGGGTCTGTGCGGGGCCCTGACGACGTACTCGACGTTCTCCTACGAGACGCTGCGCCTGGTGGAGACGGGGGCCCGCGGTTACGCCGTCCTCAATGTGACGGCGAGCCTGGCGGCCGGTCTCGGGGCGGCGTTCGCGGGGGTGACGCTCGCGCGTCTGTGAGATCCGTTCTCGCCCGCGTGTAGTAAGACGGTCCTCTCCGCGCCCGCCTCTTCCCGCACAGAACTGGATCCCATGAGCGTCATCAACGTCGGTCAGGCCGTCGTCCTCGGAGCCGTCGAGGGGGTGACCGAGTTCCTGCCCGTCTCCTCCACCGGCCATCTGAAGATCGCCGAAGGGCTCATGGGCATCCCCGTCGACGACCACGCCGTGATCGGGTTCTCGGCCGTCATCCAGGTCGGCGCGATCGCCGCGGTGCTCGTGTACTTCTTCAAGGACATCGTGCGGATCGTCTCCGCCTGGGGCCGGGGCCTGTTCCACCGCGAGGAGCGCTACCACCACGACTACAAGTTCGCCTGGTGGGTCATCTACGCCACCATCCCGATCGTCGCCGTCGGACTCGCCGCCAAGCCGCTCATCCAGGGCCCGCTCGCCTCGCTCTGGGTGGTGGCCGGCTCGCTGATCGTCGGCAGCGGGGTGATGTGGGCGGCCGACCAGATGGGCCGGCACAAGCGCGGCGAGGACGACACCTCCTTCAAGGACGCCATGCTCGTCGGCAGCTCCCAGATCCTCGCCCTGCTCTTCCCCGGCTTCTCCCGCTCCGGCGCCACCATGTCCACGGCGCTGATCCTCGACCTGGACCGCGTCGCCGCCACCCGGCTCTCCTTCTTCCTCGGCATCCCCGCCCTGACCGGCGCCGGCCTCTACGAACTCAAGGACGCCCTGGGCACCGGCGTGGGCGCGGCCCCGCTCGCCGTCGGCACGATCGTGTCCTTCGTGGTGGCCTACGGCTCCATCGCCTGGCTGCTGAAGTTCGTCGCCAAGCACTCGTTCAACGCCTTCGTGATCTACCGGATCGTCGTGGGGGTGCTGCTGTTCGGCCTGCTCGGGACGGGTGTGCTCACCAGCTGACCGGCCGCAGGGACCAGGGGGCGGGGAGCGTGAACGCGGGCTTCCGGCCCCCTGAACGTTTCGTTGCGACCCCTTGACAGGCGCCTCCCGCGACCCGCAGGATCGCCACCGTGAACCTGTCAGACAGCCGGACAGCCGGACAGCCCGTGCGGCGCGTCAGCGCCATGGAAGCGGTGCTGGCGCATCTGCGTGGCGCCATCGAGCGCGGCGACTACGCGATCGGCGACAAGCTCCCCTCCGAGGCGGAGCTGTGCCGCACCCTGGAGGTCTCCCGGCCCGTGCTGCGCGAGGCGCTGCGGGCGCTCCAGACCATGGGGCTGACCGTCTCCAGGACCGGCAAGGGCACCTTCGTCGTGGCCAGCACCGTCGAGGACCCCACCTTCGGTGACTACTCGGCCAGCCACCTGCTGGAGGTGCGCCGCCACGTCGAGATCCCGGTCGCCGGGTACGCGGCCCGGCGCCGCACCCCGGAGAACCTCGACCATCTGGCCCACCTGCTGGACCGGATGGAGCAGGAGACGGACACCACCGCCTGGGTCGCTATGGACACGCTGTTCCACCTCGCCGTGGCCGAGGCCGCCCAGAACCCGGTCTTCCGCCGGGTCATCGAGGAGATCCGGGACGCGCTGGCCCGCCAGTCCGCCTTCCTCAACGAGCTGGGCGGCCGCCGCGAGCAGTCCAACCGCGAGCACCGGGCGATCGTCGAGGCGCTGATCGACGGTTCCGAGAACGACGCCGTGGAGGCCATGGCCCACCACCTCGACCGCGTCGAGACGACCCTCACCGACATCGTGCGCCCCTCGCGCACGGACACCCCCACGGAAGGCGGACCCGAGGCGTGAGCGAGCAGTCCCTGCACGAAGGCGTGCAGAAACGAATCGGCCATGTCGACGCCGGAGACGCGGGCTACAGCAAGTCCCTGAAGTCCCGGCACGTCAACATGATCGCCATCGGCGGCGCCATCGGCACCGGCCTCTTCCTCGGCGCCGGCGGCCGCCTCGCCGACGCCGGCCCCTCCCTCTTCATCGCGTACGCGGTCTGCGGCCTCTTCGCCTTCCTCGTGGTCCGCGCCCTCGGCGAACTCGTGCTGTACCGGCCTTCCTCCGGCGCCTTCGTGTCGTACGCCCGGGAGTTCATGGGGGAGAAGGGCGCCTACACCGCGGGCTGGATGTACTTCCTCAACTGGGCGACCACCGGCATCGCCGACATCACCGCCGTGGCCACCTACACCCACTACTGGGGCATGTTCTCCGACATCCCGCAGTGGGTGATCGCGCTCATCGCGCTGGCGGTCGTGCTCACCGTGAACCTGATCTCGGTGAAGATCTTCGGCGAGCTGGAGTTCTGGTTCGCGATCATCAAGGTCGGCGCACTCGTCGTCTTCATGTGCATAGGCATCTTCCTGCTGGTCACCCAGCACCCCGTCGACGGCCACAGCCCCGGACCGTCCCTCATCAGCGACAACGGCGGCGTCTTCCCGCACGGCCTGCTGCCCATGCTGCTGATCATCCAGGGCGTCGTCTTCGCCTACGCCTCCGTCGAGCTCGTCGGCGTCGCGGCCGGCGAGACCGAGAACCCCGAGAAGATCATGCCGAAGGCGATCAACTCGATCATGTGGCGCGTGGGCCTCTTCTACGTCGGCTCGGTCGTCCTGCTGTCGATGCTGCTGCCGTGGAACAAGTACACGGCCGGCGAGAGCCCCTTCGTCACGGTGCTGTCCAACATCGGCGTCCCGGCGGCCGGCGGTGTGATGAACCTCGTCGTCCTCACCGCCGCGATGTCCTCCCTCAACTCCGGCCTGTACTCCACCGGCCGCATCCTGCGCTCCATGGCCATGGCCGGATCGGCGCCCAAGTTCACCTCGGTGATGAGCCGCAGCCAGGTCCCCTACGGCGGCATCCTGCTCACCAGCGGCATCTGCGTCCTGGGCGTCGGCCTCAACTTCGTCGTGCCCGCCGAGGCGTTCGAGATCGTGCTGAACTTCGCCGCGATCGGCATCCTCGCCACCTGGGGCATGATCATGATCTGTCACCTCCTCTTCTGGCAGAAGACCCAGAAGGGCGAGCTGACCCGCCCGGGCTACCGGCTGCCGGGCTCCCCCTGGACCGAGATCGTGACGCTGGCGTTCCTCGCCTCCGTCCTGGTCCTCATGTACGCCGACGGCGGCGCGGGACGCACCACCGTGCTGTGCCTGCCGCTGATCGTCGGGGCACTGGTCGCCGGATGGTTCGCCATCCGCGGCCGTATCGCGCGCAAGTCCACCACCGGAGCCGACGCGTGAGAGACGCGCCGCTCCACGAGAAGCAGGCAGTGATGCACAGCAGTTCCCTCGCGGACGCACCCCTGGTCCGTGAACCCGTCCACGCACCCGTCGCCCACCTCATACGCGGCGGAATCGTCGAAGGCATCCACTACGGCTCCGTCGTCGTCCTCGGCGCCGACGGAGAGGTCCAGCTCCAGATCGGAGACATCGAGGCCGCCTTCTACCCCCGCTCCGCGATCAAGCCCGTCCAGGCCGTGGCCATGGCCCGGGCCGGACTACCGCTCGACGGCGACTTGCTGTCGCTGACCGCGGCCAGCCACTCCGGCGAGGAACGCCACCTCGCCGGCACCCGGCGCATCCTCGAACTCGCCGGGCTCACCGAGGACCACCTGCGCAACGTCCCGGACCTGCCGTTCGACCCGGTCGTCCGGGACGCCTGGGTGCACAAGGGCCGGCTGCCCTCCCGGCTCGCGCAGAACTGCTCCGGCAAGCACGCGGCCATGCTCTACACCTGCACCCTCAACGGCTGGCCGCTGGAGAACTACCTCGACCCCGGCCACCCGCTCCAGCAGGCCGTCGCCGAGATCGTCGAGGACCTCACCGGGCAGCGCATCGCCGGGGTGACCGTCGACGGCTGCGGCGCGCCGCTGTTCTCCATCTCCCTGCACGGCCTCGCCCGGGCCACCGCCCGGATCGCCTCGGCTGCGCCGGGCACGCCCGAGGCCCGCGTCGCCGACGCGATGCGCGAGCACGCCGAGATGGCCTCCGGCTCCGGCCGGGACGTCGCCGCGCTGATGCGGGCCGTGCCAGGGCTGTTGTCCAAGGACGGGTTCGAGGGCGTGCAGGTAGCTGCGCTGGCCGATGGGCGGGCCGTCGCGGTGAAGATCGCGGATGGTGCGAACCGGGCCCGGGTGCCGGTGGCTGCCGCCGCGCTGGCCCGGGCGGGCGTCGACCCGGAGCTGCTCACCGAGTTCCAGGGCGAGCCGCTGCTGGGCGGTGGCCGGGAGGTCGGGCGGGTGCGGCCCGTTCGCTCGCTGGAGCCGCTCGCCGGTGCTGCCCGCGCCTGACGACGTGCCGGGTTCTCCCGTCCGGCGGCTGCGGATCCCCTGTGGC
>NZ_WWIQ01000059.1:252736-317477 GCF_009862985.1 Streptomyces sp. SID5464
GGGTTCTCCCGTCCGGCGGCTGCGGATCCCCTGTGGCTGATCGCGCAGTTCCCCGCGCCCCTGAGGGGGCGCCCACCCACCCTCACTCCTCAGAAAAGGGATCCCTCACCCTCATGACCGCCGCCACCCGTTCCGAACACGATCTGCTCGGTGACCGTGACGTTCCCGCCGAGGCCTACTGGGGTGTGCACACCCTGCGCGCCAAGGAGAACTTCCCGATCACGGGCACGCCCATCTCCGCCTACCCGCACCTGATCGACGCCCTGGCCGCCGTCAAGGAGGCCGCCGCCCTCGCCAACGAGGAACTCGGCCTGCTGGAGCCGAGGAAGGCGGCCGCCATCGTGGAGGCATGCCAGGAGATCCGCGACGGCAAGCTGCACGACCAGTTCGTCGTCGACGTCGTCCAGGGCGGTGCCGGCACCTCCACCAACATGAACGCCAACGAGGTCGTCGCCAACCGGGCGCTGGAACTGCTGGGCCACGCCAAGGGCGAGTACGGGTTCCTGCACCCGAACGAGGACGTCAACCTCGGCCAGTCCACCAACGACGTCTACCCCACCGCCGTCAAGATCGCGACGGTGTTCGCGGTGCGCGGCCTGCTCGACGCGATGTCCGTCCTCCAGGACGCCTTCGCCCGCAAGGCCGTCGAGTTCCGCGACGTGCTCAAGATGGGCCGTACACAGTTGCAGGACGCGGTGCCGATGACGCTCGGTCAGGAGTTCTCCGCGTACGCCGTCATGATCGACGAGGACCGGTCCCGTCTTGCCGAGGCCGTCGAGCTGATCCATGAGATCAACCTCGGCGCCACGGCGATCGGCACCGGCCTCAACGCCCCCGCCGGATACGCCGAGTCGGCCCGCCGCCACCTCGCGGCCATCACCGGGCTGCCCCTGGTGACGGCGGCCAACCTGGTCGAGGCCACCCAGGACTGCGGCGCCTTCGTCCAGATGTCCGGCGTGCTCAAGCGCATCGCCGTCAAGCTCTCCAAGAGCTGCAACGACCTCAGGCTGCTGTCCTCCGGCCCGCGCGCGGGTCTGAACGAAATCAACCTGCCGCCGGTGCAGGCCGGTTCGTCCATCATGCCCGGCAAGGTCAACCCGGTGATCCCCGAGGTCGTCAACCAGGTCGCCTTCGAGGTGATCGGCAACGACGTGACCATCACCATGGCCGCCGAGGCCGGACAGCTCCAGCTCAACGCCTTCGAGCCGATCATCCTGCACTCCCTGTCGGAATCCGTCACCCACCTGCGGGCCGCCTGCCTCACGCTCGCCGAACGCTGCGTGGCCGGCATCACCGCCAACACCGAGGCGCTGCGCGCGACCGTCGAGAACTCCATCGGCCTCGTCACCGCCCTCAACCCCCACATCGGCTACACGGCCGCCACCGACATCGCCAAGGAGGCCCTCGCCACCGGCCGGGGCGTGGCCGAACTCGTCCTGGAGAAGGGCCTGCTGCCCGCCGAGACGCTCGCCGGCCTGCTGCGCCCGGAGGTCCTGGCCGGCAACGGCCCGGCTCCGGTGGCCTGACGGACGCGAGGCACCGGGACCGGCAGGGAGGAACAATCGGATCATGACGTCGTCGACGACCTTCCAGCCGGTCCTGGAGCGCATCGCCGAGGAGATCGAGCGGACGCCCGGCCGGGGCCGGCCCGCCGACTACATCCCGGCGCTCGCCGCCCGAGACCCGCGCAGCTTCGGCATGGCCGTCGCCGAGCCGGACGGCACGGTGTACGGCGTGGGGGACTGGCGGCGGCCCTTCTCCGCGCAGTCCATCACCAAGGTCTTCACCCTCGCCCTCGGCCTGGCCCGCGAGGGCGACGCCCTGTGGGAACACGTGGGCCGCGAGCCCTCCGGCAACCCCTTCAACTCCCTGGTCCAGCTGGAGTACGAGAACGGCATCCCGCGCAACCCGTTCATCAACGCCGGCGCCCTCGTCGTCACCGACCGGCTGCACACCCGTACCGGCGACGCGTCGGGCGAACTGCTGGAGTTCCTGCGGGCGGAGAGCGGCAACACGGAGCTGACCTTCGACGAGGAGGTCGCGGCCTCCGAGACCGCCCACGGCGACCGCAACGCCGCCCTCGGCCACTTCATGGCGTCCTACGGCAACATCGACAACCCGGTGCCGGTCCTGCTCGACCAGTACTTCCGGCAGTGCTCGATCGCGGCGTCCTGCGCCGACCTCGCCCTCGCCACCACCTTCCTCGCCCGGCACGGCATCCGCGCCGACGGCACTCGCCTGCTCACCCGCAGCCAGGCCAAGCAGATCAACGCGATCATGCTGACCTGCGGCACGTACGACGCGGCGGGCGACTTCGCCTACCGCGTGGGCCTGCCCGGCAAGAGCGGCGTGGGCGGGGGCATCATCGCGGTCGTCCCGGGCCGCTGCACGCTGTGCGTGTGGAGCCCGGGCCTGGACGAACGGGGCAACTCGGTGGCCGGCGTCGCGGCCCTGGACAGATTCACGACGCTGACGGGCCTGTCGGTGTTCTGACGGACCGGACATCCCGCACCTGATCACCGGCCGGTCACCCTTCGGCTTCCCACCGGAGCACTCCACGTCGCCTTCGAGCCACCCCACGTTGACACGCTGCCCGAGTGTTGGCCATGGCTTTCCCCGTCGATCTCCGCCGCTGCCAGATACTCGGTCTGGCCGGTACCGCCTTCCTCGCGGCAGGCGGTGAGACGGCCGGAGCCCTGCCCGTACGGGACCTCCTCCACCCGGCCTCCGCGCCCGCCGCCCTCGGCATGGTGGCGGTGTACTTCGGACTCGTCCTGCTGATCGCGGCCTGGGCGCTGCTGGGCCGGCTGGTGCGAGGACCCAGACCGCCCGCTCCCCGCGCCCTGCTGCTCGTCCTCGCCGTCTGGGCCGCCCCGCTGCTGCTCGCCCCGCCGCTGTTCAGCCGGGACGTGTACAGCTACCTCGCCCAAGGGGCGATGGTCGATGCGCACATGGACGTCTACGCGCACGGGCCGTCGCAGCTCGGCGGCCCGCTCGCCGGTGAGGTCGCCCCGCTCTGGCGGCACACCGCCGCCCCGTACGGCCCGGTGTTCCTCGCCGTCGCGGCGGCCCTGTCGGCCCTCACGCGCGGTGAACTGCCCGCCGGGCTGTTCGGGATGCGGCTCGTGGCACTGGCCGGCGTGGCCCTGATGGCGGCCGCGCTGCCCCGCCTCGCCCGCCACAGCGGCGCCGACCCGTCCGCCGCGCTGTGGCTGGGCGCCCTCAACCCGCTCGTCCTGCTGCACCTGGTCGCGGGCGCGCACAACGACGCCGTCATGCTGGGCCTGCTCGGCGCCGGCCTGGTGGCGGCGCTCGGCCGGTGGCCGTTCCTCGGCGCCGTGCTCGTCACGCTCGCCGCGCTGGTCAAGGCGCCCGCCGCGCTCGGTCTGGCCGCCGTCGTCGTCCTCCAGGTCCGTGCGGGCCGCGGTACGGCGAAGGCCCTCGTGACGACCGCCGTCGCGGCCGCGGGGACGACCGTCGCGGCCACGGCCGCGGCAGGCACCGGATACGGCTGGATCGGCGCCCTGAACACCCCGGTCTCGCCGCAGAACTGGGCCCTGACCACCCTGCTCGGCCGCGCCACCCGCGCCCTGCTGGAACACCTCGGCAGCGATCTCGCGCCCCTGGCGGTGCCCGTCTGGCACACTCTGGGCATCGTGGCGGCCGGGGGCGCGATCGTCCTGATATGGCTCCGGCTGCGCCCGCGACCGCTGTACGCGCTGGGCCTGAGCCTGGCGGCGGTGGCCGCGCTCGGCCCGGCGATCCGCCCCTGGTACGCCCTGTGGGGCCTGTTCCTCATCGCCGCCGCCGCGCCCAGCACCTCCGTACGCCACCGCATGGCGGCCGTGACCGGCGTGCTCGCGCTTTGCGTGCTGCCCGGCGGCGGCCCGGCCGACACCGGGCAACTCGTGCTGGCCGTCTCCGGCGGCGCGCTCGCGGTCGTCGTACTGTGGCAGGCCCACCAGGCCGAGCTGGCACCGGCACTGGGACGCACGGCATGACCCCGGCCCCGCCGCGCACCGACCGCGGCCGGCTGCTGCTCGTGCTCGCCCTCGCCACGGTGGTGACGGTCTTCACCGCGACCGTGCCCCTCCTGCGCGACTGGTTCGACCTGCGTGTCTACTACGGAAGCATCGACAGCTGGGTCCACCACGGCGGCCGGATCTACGACTACCGGGTCCCCGGCACGCCGTACGGCTTCACGTACCCGCCCTTCGCCGCCGTGGTCATGCTGCCGATGGCCCTGCTGGATCTGCGCACCGCGATCGCCGCCGCCCTGCTGCTCAACCTGGCGGCCCTGGCCCTGATCCTGCGGCTGCTCGCCGGCCCGTCCTGGCGGCGTCACGGCTGGTACGGCTGGGCCCTGACCGCCTGCGTCCTCGCCCTGTTCGAACCGCTCCGCGACACCTTCAGCTTCGGCCAGGTGAATCTGCTGCTGCTCGCTCTCGTGTTCACCGACGCGGCGCTGCTCGCCACCGGACGCACACGCTGGGCGGGCATCGGCATCGGGCTGGCGGCCGCGATCAAGCTCACGCCGGCGTTGTTCATCGGTCTGCTGCTGTTGGCCGGGAGGTGGCGCGCGGCGGCGGTCGCCACGACCGTCACCCTCGGTGCCACGGCACTCGCGGCGTCGGTGGATCCCGACGCATCACGCTACTACTGGACCGAGGCGCTGTGGGACACCAACCGGGTGGGCCGCCTCGGCTATGTCTCGAACCAGTCGGTACAGGGCATCCTGGCCCGACTGGGGGAGGCGGACCGGGCGGTGTGGGCGGTGGCGGTTCTGCTGGTGCTCGGCATCTGGGCGCTGCGGGCCCGCCGGGCGGTCGCCGCGGGGGACTGGACGGCGGCGTTCGCCCTGACCGGCCTCGCCGCCTGTCTCGTCAGCCCGATCACCTGGGTGCACCATCTCGTGTGGCTGCTGCCGTCCTTCGCCGTGCTGCTCCGTACCGGGCACGCCCGGATCGCGGGCGCGCTGTACGCGGTGCTGTGCACCAGCGTGGTGTGGCTGTGGTTCGACGACGCGTCCGGCGTCGACGGGTTCCTGGGCAGCAACACCTACGCCTGGATCACTCTGGGCCTGCTGCTGTGGCTGCCGGCCGGTCAGCCTCCGGAGCGGCGGACCGGCAGCCGCAGCACCAGCACCACGATCGCCGCGCCCAACCCGGCGGCACCCGCGATCAGCCCCGCTTCCGTCCAGCCGGAGCCGGCTTCCTTCGGCACGGTGGCCGCGACGGCGGGCGGAGTCGGTGCCACCGGTCGCGCGGCAGCCCCCGACACGTCGAGCGAACCCACCGGTTCGACCCGGCTGCCCGCCTCGAAACCCCAGTCGAGCAGTGAGCGGGCCTCCTCGTACACCGCGGAGCCGCCGCCCTCCTGAGGGTTCATCACCGTCACCACGAGGGTGCGCCCGTCGCGTCGCGCCGCCGCGACGAGCGTGTTGCCCGCCTTGCTGGTGTATCCGTTCTTGATGCCGATCAGACCCCGGTACGGCTTCACACCGCGGGCGCCGCTCAGCAGCCGGTTGGTGTTGCGGATCGGGTACGACCAGCCTCCGCCGCCGGGGAACCTGGCCTCCACGGTGGCGCAGTACCGCGCGAAGTCGGGGTTGCGCAGCCCGACCCGGCCGAAGACCGCCAGATCGAACGCCGACGACACCTGGCCCGGCGCGTCGTAGCCGTCCGGGGAGACCACGTGTGTGTCGCGGGCGCCCAGGGACCGGGCCTTGGCCTGCATGCGCTGAGCCGTGGCCCGCCAGCCGCCGTTGAGCTCGGCCAGGACGCGCACGGCGTCGTTGCCGGAGTTGAGGAAGACACCCCGCCACAGGTCGGCGACGCGGTAGGTGCGGCCCTCGGTGACCCCGACCATGCTGCTGCCGGCCCCGATGCCGCGGAGCTCTTCCCCGCGGACCGTGTGCCGGATGCCGGCCGGCAGGGTGGGCAGCACCGTGAGGGCGAACAGGGTCTTCAGGGTGCTGGCCGGGGGCAGCGGGCGGTGCGCGTTGTGGGCGGCGAGCACCGCGCCGGTGCGGGCGTCGGCCACCAGCCAGGACAGCGCGGAGGTCTCCGGGAGGCGGGGCGCCCCGGCGCGCGGGCGGACCTGCGTGCCGGGGCGGTGCAGCAGCGAGGAGTGCGGGGCCGCCGCCCTCGGCCCGGCCGGCGGACTGGGTTCCGCCCTGCCGGGACCGGCCGCCGCGGCGGGCATCAGGGCCAGCAGCCCTGCCGCACAGAGCACACAGGTCGACGCGGCCACCCGGGAAGAGATTCCGTTGATCATATGATCAACGTAGAAACGGATGTCCTCCGCACCGCGACGACCGGGCCGGACATCACGCGCGAGCACCCGGATGCCGCACGCACGGCCGACCGGTGCCGATCGCCACGCCCGCCGGGGCGTCCCTGCTCCGGGCCGGCACGGGCAGGCCCGGCTGACGCGACGGCCGCACCTCAGACCGAGGGCAGCGTCGGCTGGACGCGCCGCAGGAACGTCGCGTTGTCCGGGGTCTCGCGCATGCGTTCCAGAAGGGTCTCCAGGGCGCCCTGCCCGTCCCGGTTCTGCAGCACGCGCCGCAGGCCGTGCACGGCCGCCAACTCGCCCGGCGGGAGCAGGAGTTCCTCGCGGCGGGTGCCGGAGGGGATGATGTCGACGGCCGGGAAGACGCGGCGGGACGCCGGCTCGCGGCTCAGGCGGAGCTCCATGTTGCCCGTGCTCTTCAGCTCCTCGAAGTAGAAGTCGTCGGCCCGGGAACCGGTCTCCACCAGCGCCGTCGCGAGGATCGTGAGGGAACCGCCCTCCTCGGCCGACCGGGCGGCGCCGAAGAACCGCTTGGGGCCGGTCAGCGCGGACGCGTCGACGCCCCCGGTGAGGATGCGGCCCCCGGAGGCGGCCGCGTTGTTGTGCGCCCGGCACAGCCGGGTGAGGGAGTCGAGGAGGATCACGACGTCCTCACCGGCCTCGACGAGCCGCTTGGCCCGCTCGATCACGAGCTCCGCGAGCGCGATGTGCTGCCTGGCGCTCCGGTCGAAGGTCGAGGCGTACACCTCGCCCCGCACGCTGCGCCGCATGTCGGTGACCTCCTCGGGCCGCTCGTCGAGCAGCAGCATCATCAGCCGGCACTCGGGATGGTTGCCCGTGACGGCGGCCGCGAGCTGCTGGAGGAGGACGGTCTTGCCGGTCTTGGGCGGGGCCACGAGAAGCCCGCGCTGGCCCTTGCCGACCGGTGCGATCAGGTCGACGACCCGGCCGGCCAGTCCGGCGGCCGGGTGCTCGAGACGCAGGCGCTCGTGGGGATGCAGGGGCGTCAGGTCCCGGAAGTGCCGACGGCCACGCAGTTCCGCGGGCGTACGGCCGTCGACCCGTGCGACGTCGGTGAGACCGCGCCGGTCGCCCAGGGTGCCCTCGACGAGGTCGCCCTTGCGCAGGCCGTGGCGGCGGATCAGGGCGGGGGAGACGGCGGGGTCGTCGGGCGTGGGCCGGCAGTTCTCGCCGCGCAGCTGCCCCTTCCCGCTCGCGTCGATGTCGAGGACGCCGAGGACGGTCCGGGGCCCGGACTGCCGCTGGGCGGGAGCGGTGTCGAGTGTGGTGGTCATGGTGGTGTGTCCTTTCACGGACGGCAGGCATGAGACATGCGAAGGGAGGGGGAGAGGGCCGCGAGGGGAGGGCCTGGGGCACGCCTCCGGCGGCGGGGAACAGCACCTCGGGTACGACAGAGCACGTCGAGATGCCGGGAATGATGGAGAGAGGAAGAATCGCACCGGCGCCCACAGAGAGGGGCGTGCACAAGTGCTCTTCGCAGGTTACCACCCGATGGGGCACCGGGGGAGAGAGATGTACCTCAGTGTGTGGCCAGCAGCCCGTACAGCAGGGGGATCCGCGGCTCGGGCAACCGCCACCAGCCGGACTCCGTACGGACCATCTGCGGCCAGCGCGGCCAGGGAAGTTCGTCGCTTTCCCGCAGCCGCCGGACGGTCAGTCCCGCCTCCGTCAACGCGTTGACGACCTCGCCCATTCCATGCATCCACTCGTAACTGTCCGTGGCGCCCTCGACGGCCGGGCCGTCCGTGTAGGTGTGGGTCGCGTCCCGGTGCACGGGACCGCCGCCGCCCAGGTAGTCGTGGCGCAGGAGCAGCTCGGGGCCCTCACCCGGAGCGGGTTTCGGGCCGAGCGAGTTGAGCAGGGGGTGGAACTCGACGACGTAGAACCGGCCGCCGGGGCGCAGGAGCCGACCGACGACCTCCGCCCACCGGTGCAGGTCCGGCAGGTAGCACAGGGCGCCCTTGCCGGTGTAGACGACGTCGAACTGCCGCCCGTCCAGGGCCTCGTGGGCGTCGTACACGTTCGCCCGGACGTACGTCACGTCCGCGCCGGCCTGCGCGGCGATGCCGGTCGCGGCCGCCACGGACGCCTCGGAGAAGTCGAGGCCGACGGCCCGGGCGCCGCGCCGTGCGAAGGCGATCGTCTCCGTGCCGAGGTGACACTGGAGGTGCAGCACATCACGGTCGGCCAGCTCGCCGAGGTCCTCCCACTCCCAGGGCGCGAACCAGCGCTCGGGGTCGGGGTTTTGGTCGAGACCGTAGAACCGGCTGGCGAGATGGACGGGCGTGCGGGCGTCCCAGTTCGCCTGGTTGGCCCGCATCAGCCGGTCGTGATCGACGGACGTCATGAGGACATCCAACCGTCGGCGCGCCGCGAACGGCGGCAGAACGCGGGAAACGGACCTCGGACGTGTCGCTCACATCGAGTGCGCCCGTGCCTCCTCGGCGATCCGCTCGAACTGCGCGCCCATGGCCGCCGCCAGCGCCTGCGCCGCCGACAACGGACGCACCATCACGGTCAGTTCGTCGATGAGCCCGTCTTCGTCGACGTGGATGAAGTCGCAGCCGTTGAGCTCCCGGTCGCCCACGCGGGCGGTGAAGACCAGGGCGTGGTCACGACCGTTCGCGTCGTTGATCTCGCGCACGTAGCGGAAGTCCTCGAAGACACCGGAGACGGCGCGCAGGATCGCCGCGGTGATCGGCTTGCCGGTGTACGGCTTGAACACGACCGGGCTGGTGAAGACGACGTCCGGCGCCAGCAGCGCCTCGACGGCGTCGAGGTCGAGTGCCTCGACCGCCTCACGGAATGCACGCATCGAACCCCGCCTTGGTCAATTAATTGAGTAGGTGCGGATTAGATTAATCAACCGTTGCTACGCTGTCCACATGTCACTCAAGTACGCCGTGCTGGCCGCCCTCCTGGAGGGGGAGGCCTCGGGGTACGAGCTGTCCAAGGTGTTCGACGTGTCGCTCGCGAACTTCTGGGCCGCGACCCCGCAGCAGCTCTACCGGGAACTGGAGCGTCTCGCGCAGGACGGGCTGATCGAGGCCAGGGTGGTGCGCCAGGAACGGCGGCCCGACAAGCGGATGTTCACGCTCACCGAGGCGGGCCGTCAGGACCTGCGCGCCTTCGCCGTCACGCCGCCCCGCCGGCCCACCGCCATCCGCGACGAACTCCTCATCAAGATCCAGGCCATGGACGGAACGGACCCCGAGGCCACCCGTGCGCTGGTCGAGGAACGCGAGGCGTGGTCCCGCGGCAAGCTCGCCCGCTACGAGCGCGTCCGCGAACGCCTCCTGGCCGGCCGCAGCGAGGAGGAGTACCTGCGGGAGGCCGACCGCATCGGCCCGTACCTCACGCTGATGGGAGGCATCGCCTTCGAGGAGGAGAACCTCCGCTGGTGCGCGCGCGTACTCACCGTCCTGAAGCAGCGAGCTCCCCTAGGGCCTGTCTGACAACCCCCGCCTGCTCCGCGGCGTCCGGCACGCACGTTCGCCGCGAGCGCACGCACCAGACGTCGCGGAGCCCGCCCTCCGGGCGGACGACGGGCATCTGCCGGACAGGCCCTAGGCTGAGCCGATGTTCAGCCCCGAAGGCCCCAGCCTGCGCGAGCTCGCCGCCCAGGCGCTGTCGTCCGTCGAGCGCGGCTACGACCTCCTCGCGCCGAAGTTCGATCACACCCCTTTCCGGACGCCCGACGCGGTCCTCGACGCCGTCGAATCGGCGCTGCGGCGGACGGGACCCTTCGACGCCGGGCTCGACCTGTGCTGCGGAACCGGCGCGGGCGTCGGTGTGCTGGCAGGGGTGTGCCGGGAGCGGGTCGTCGGTGTCGACTTCAGCGCCGGCATGCTCGACGTGGCCCGGGAGCGGGTCCGGCCGACCGGGCCGCCGGTCTCCTTCGTCCGCGCGGATGCCCGCGCCCTGCCCTTCGGGTCCGCCTTCGACCTGGTGGTGAGCTTCGGGGCCTTCGGGCACTTCCTGCCCCGCGAGCTGCCCGGGCTGTTCGCGCAGGTCCGCTCCGTCCTGCGGCCGGGCGGCTGCTTCGCGTTTCCGCTGGTGGCTCCGCCCCGCCCGGGCTCGCTCGGCTACTGGATGCTGCTCGGCTTCGACGCGGTGATGCGGGTGCGCAACGCGCTGTGGCGGCCTCCGTTCGTCATGTACTACCGCGCGTTCCGCTTCGGGGACGTACGGCGTGAACTCGCCCGGGCCGGCTTCCGGGTGGATCTCCACGCGCTGCCGGAGTTCGGCCGACGGCGGGACGGCAGCCCGCGGGTGCGGCTGGTCGTCGCCCGGACTCCGGGTTAGTCAGCCGCGCAGGAAGTTCAGCAGATCGTCGTTGAACGCCTTCTCGAAGTCGCCCACCAGACCGTGCGGGGCGCCCGGGTACACCTTCAGCGTCGCGTCCTTGACGAGCTGGGCGGTCCGCTGGGCCGAGGCGCCGATCGGCACGATCTGGTCGTCGTCGCCGTGCGCGACCAGCGTCGGCACGTCGATCCGCCCGAGGTCCTCGGTGAAGTCGGTCTCCGAGAACTGCGCGACGCAGTCGTAGGCGCCCTTCAGCCCGGCCTGCATGCTCCACATCCAGAACGCCCGCCGCACACCCTCCGACACGGCGGCCCCGGGCCGGTTGAAGCCGTAGAAACTCTCGCTCAGCTCCCAGTAGAACTGCGAGCGGTCCGCCTCCACGGCCGCGCGGATCCCGTCGAAGGCGTCCTTCGGGGTGCCCTCCGGATTGGCCTCCGTCCGCAGCATCAGCGGCGGCACCGCGCCCAGCAGCACGGCCTTGGCGACCCGCGCGGTCCCGTGCCGCCCGATGTACCGGGCCACCTCGCCGCCGCCGGTCGAATGGCCCACCAGGACCGCGTCGCCGAGGTTCAGCGCCTCGATCAGCTCGGCCAGGTCGTCGGCGTACCGGTCCATGTGGTTGCCCTGCCACGGCTGACCCGAGCGGCCGTGCCCGCGGCGGTCGTGCGCGATCGCCCGGAACCCGTGCTCGGCGACCAGACGGGCCTGCCCGTCCCAGGCGTCCGCGTTGAGGGGCCAGCCGTGGCTGAAGACCACGGGCTGACCCTCGCCCCAGTCCTTGTAGTAGATCTCGGTTCCGTCGGACGTGGTGAACGTGCTCATGGGGAATCCTCTCGGTGCGTGGGACGAGATCAGACGAAACGCCGCACGAACGCCAGAGCGGTGTCCGCGACCTCCTGCCAGCCGTGGTCGATGGTCAGGGCGTGGCCCCTGTCCTTGATCTCGATGATCTCCGTGATCCCGGGATTGCGCCGCTGGCGCCGGTACGAGGCGTTGGACAGTGCCCACGGCACGGTGTGGTCCTTCTCGCCCGAGATGATCAGCAGCGGACCGCGCTCCGGGTTCTCGGTGTCGACCTTCGCCTCGGTCCACGGGTTGAGGTTCGCCGTGGCCGCCTGGAACAGCGGCGCGCCCGGTGCCGGTACCGCGAACGTCTCGTACAGCTGCCGGGCCTCCTCCTCGCTCACCGCGTTGGCGAAGGCGTACCGGAACTGGTCGAAGGTGAGCGGCACGGCACGGTTGCGGTTGGCCGGGTTGGTCAGCACCGGCGCCGCCGAGCGCAGCGACGACACGGGCAGCGGCAGCACGCCCCGGAACGGCGCCGGGTCGATCGCGACCGACGCGGCGGACAGGCCCCGCCCGGCGAGAATCTGGGTGAGCAGTCCGCCGAACGAGTGACCGATGACCGCCGGATTGCGCTTCAGGCCGCCGATCAGTCCCGCGAGGTGGTCGGCGACCTGCCCGACCGTCTTGCCGGCGAGGACCTCCGGGTGACGGTTGGCCTCCTCGACGGTGCCGGGGTCGTCGGGCCAGGACAGCGAGACCGGGGCGTACCCGGCCCGCTCGAAGTGCTGCGCCCAGCGGTCCCAGCTGCTCGGCAGCAGCCACAGGCCGTGGACGAAGACGACGGGCGTCCGGCCGGCGGCGTTGGCCCGCTCGATCAGCTCCTCGTCAGGTGTGCTCATTCGGTCGTTCCCCCCTGAAACTCGGTCTCGGTCGCCCCGGACACGCGCAGGGCGTTCGCCTCTGGCCGATACTGGCAGCGGAAGCGGTGGACGGATCGGCTCACGGTGTCCGGTCCTCGACTCACCGTGCCGGGGGCGGGGAGGGCTGGGGATGATCCTTCTGGACACGGCGGAGCTGGCGGCGGACGAGCGCGTGGAGGCCTTCCGTGCCGCCCTGCTGAGTTCGTCCGTGCCGTCGCGCGTCCGCATGGAGGAGAGCGGGGAGCGGGTGTTCGCGCGGATGGAGCGCTGGCACTTCGGCGAGCTCATGCTCTTCACGAGCAGTTCCTCCGGCTGGGCAGTGACCCGTAGCCCCCGCTGTCTGCGTCTTGAGGGTCCGTCGATGGTCTCCCTGTCCCTCCAGGTCCACGGCACGGGCCGGTTCGGCCAGTCGGACCGGCAGGACCTGGTCGAACCAGGCGAGCTGATGCTCAACGACCTGACGATCCCCTACGAGTTCGCCTGGTCGGGCCGCGGGGGCGCACGGGCCCTCCAGGTGCCGTACGACCTCCTCGGCGTGCCCCCGCACATCGTCCGCCGGGGCGCCGAGCGGCTGCGGGCCAGTCCTCTGTACGACATGGTCCGCGTGCACATCGCCCGCCTTCACGCCGACGCCGACACCCTCGAAGGCGACCCGGGTGCGGCCGCCCTCGGCACGGCCACCGTGGAACTCGTGCGCGCGCTGCTCACCTCCGCCGCCGGAGTGGACGCCGACGCCCGGCCCGTCCCGGCCGAGTCCCTCCTCCAGCGCGTCCTCGCCTACGCCCGCACCCATCTGACGGAACCGGACCTCACGGCCTCCCGTGTCGCGCACGCCCACAACATCTCCGTGCGCGCCCTGTACCGCCTGTGCGCGCGGGCCGGGCTGAGCCTGGAGCAGTGGATCATCGAGCAGCGCCTCGAAGGTGCCCGCGCCGCCCTGGTCTCCCCGGTGGGACGCACTCGGACCATCGCCTCGGTCGCCCGTGCCTGGGGTTTCACCGATCCCAGCCACTTCGCGCGCCGATTCAAGGCCGCGTACGGCGTGACGCCCCGGCAGTGGCGGGCGTAGGCGCCCGGCCCGGCAGGGTGAACTCGTAGACCAGCGCGTCCTGTTGGGCGTCCACCACGAGGTCGGTGATCTCCAGCGGACGCGCGTACTGGTCGTGCACGCGCCGGGTGACCCGCACCGACGGCGTGCTCGCGAGGGGGGTGATGGCGTCGCGGTGGTGCAGGGTCAGACCGGCGCGCCGCATCCAGTCGTAGGCGCGCCGCAGGTGCGCGGCGGCGGTGCCGTCGGCGCGGTCGCGGTAGCGTGCGAGCTCCTCCACCTCCGCGAGCGCCACGGCGGAGAAGGACGTCACGGCGGTACGCAGTCCGCGTCCGTCGGCGGTGGCATACCGGTAGCGGTGGATCAGGGTGGGCCGGTCCGGGGCCAGGCCCAGGGCCTCGGCGTGGTCCGGCGGGGGCGGCTCCCAGGCCACGGTGGCGCGGGCGACCGTGCCCGGTGTCGCTGCCCCGGCGCCGACCGGGAAGGTGAGCGCGGCCGGGGTCTCGACCGGCCGGCCGGGCAGGGTGGCGTGGCTGCCGCGCCGGTCGGTGGCGACGAGGCCGTCGTGACGCAGCAGCTCCAGCGCCTGCCGTACCGTCTCCCGGCTGACCCCGAAGTGTCCGGCCAGCCGCCGCTCGCCCGGCAGCCGCTCGCCGGGCGGCACCGTGCCGTCGCGCAGTTCGCCGAGCAACTCCGTGGCGATCCGCCGGTACAGGGGCTCTCCTTCGGTCGGCGGGTGGTCGTGCGGGGTGGTGCGGGCCATGCCGCGCCTCCTGTTGGTGACGTTCGGTAGCCGTGCGGGCTCATTGCGCCACCAGGTCTAGCATTGGTCTAAACCAGCCGGGAAGGGCGGGCGGGTGGTTCGGCCGAAACCGGCCCGCCCGCACCGACCGTCAGAGTGCGCTGTACAAAGCGTCGATCAGCGCCATCTTCCGCGGGTCGTCCGCGATATGAGGCCCCATCCGGTTCATCACGTAGCCCATCGACACCCCCGCCTCCGGGTCCGCGAGCCCGCAGGAGCCGCCGAAGCCGTCGTGACCGAAAGCGCGCGGATTGGGTCCGTAGGAGCCGTTGGATCCGCTGAGCCACAGCCCGAGCGCCGCCTCGGTCTCGCCCTCGAACCCGGCGCCGAGCACCAGATCCCGGCATCTGCCCTGTCCCTCGCGCACCCGCTCCGCCGCTGCGGGGGACAGGACGCGGTGGCCCCCGTACGAGCCGCCTCCCGCGAAGACGCCGTAGAGCTCGGCGACCGCACGCGCGGTGCCGTGCCCGTTCGCCGCGGGTATCTCGGCGGCCCGCCACCCGGGCGTGCCGGCCGCGGCGGCGGACACCGCGGGGTTGGTCAGCGCGGCGATCGCCGCGGGTGCCAACTGGGCGAAGACGGCGGCCTGTTCACTGCTCGTCGCGACGGGCGGCTGGTCCAGCTCGGCCGCCCGCCCGTAGTCCTTCTCCGGCAGGCCGATTCGGAAGTCGATGCCGAGCGGCCCGGTCACCTCCCGTTCCAGGAAGGCCCCCGGCAGCAGCCCCGACACCCGCCGCACGACTTCGCCCACCAGATGGCCGTAGGTCAGTGCGTGATAGCCGGACGTGGTTCCCGGTTCCCACCAGGGCTGCGTCGCCGCGAGCCGCTGTGTGGTCAACTCCCAGTCGCAGAGCTGCTCCAGCGAGTGCGGTTCACGCAACCCGGCCAGACCGGCGCGGTGGGACAGCAGATGCCGTACGAGCACCTTCTCCTTGCCCGCCGCGGCGAACTCCGGCCAGTACACGGCCACCGGCGCGTCGAGGTCCAGCAGCCCCCGGTCGGCGAGGATGTGCGCGCACAGTGCCACCGGCCCCTTGGTCGTGGACCACACGTTGACCAGCGTGTCCTGTTCCCACGGCCGGGTGTGTGCCGCGTCGGCCCAGCCTCCCCACAGGTCCACCACCGTCCCGCCGCCGACGGTGACGGCCACCGCGGCACCCAGCTCGCCCCGGTCCCGGAAGTTCTCCTCGAACGCGCTGCGTACCGCCGTGAAACGCGGGTCGCAGTGACCGCGCACCTGTGCCTCGTTCTCGGACATGGCCCCTCCACCACTTCGCCGGGCCGGGCCGCAGAGGAGCGGCCCGGGCGCGAAGAACGTACCGACTGGTCGGACTTGGTGGAAGCCTGCCGCCGCTGAAACGGCCGGATCAGTCGCCGGCCGGCGGCGGGATCAGATGTACGAACGCATCCAGCGCAGCTTGGCCGCCTCCTGGAAGGGGCCCCCGCCCTCGTGGTCGTTGAAGTCGTACACCTCGATCGTCTTGTCCTCGTGGTTCCAGGCGTTGAAGGCCGCGAAGACGGTCGAGGGCGGGCAGGTCTGGTCCTCCAGGGCGGCCGAGAAGAGCGCGGGAGCCCCGCCGCGGGTGGCGAAGTGGACGCCGTCGAAGTAGGAGAGCGTGCGCAGGGCCTGCTCGGTACGGCCGCGGTGCGTCTTGAGGTACAGGCCGATCTCGCGGTACGGGTGGCGGTCCGTGATCGTCGCCGCGCGCGGGTAGTCGCACAGGAACGGCACGTCCGGCGCGATGCCCGCCAGGTCCGGGATCAGGCCGCCGACCGCGATCGTGATGCCGCCGCCCTGGCTGCCACCGACAGCGACCGTGCGCGCCGGGTCGGTGAGAGGGTGCGAGCGGGCCGCCTCCACGGCACGCACGGCGTCGGTGAACACCCGGCGGTAGTAGTAGTTCTCCGGCGCGTCGATACCGCGCGTCATGAAACCGGGGTATGCGGGGGCGCCGCCCACCGGGTCGGCCGTGCCGCCGCCCGCTCCCCAGGCGCTGCCCTGCCCGCGGGTGTCCATCACGAAGTGCGCCCGGCCCGTGGACGCCCACAGCAGATGCTCGTGCGGCAGCCCGCGTCCGCCGCCGTACCCGATGAACTCCACGACCAGCGGCAGCGGGCCGTCCGCCCCCGCCGGCAGTATCAGCCAGCCCTTGACGGGGTGGCCGCCGAACCCGGCGAACGTCACGTCGAACACCTGCACCGTGGACAGTCCCGTGTCGACCGGTTCGAAGCGGGCGTCCAGGTCGTGCTCGCGTGCCTCCTGGAGCGTCTTGGACCAGAACGCGTCGAAGTCCTCGGGCTCGGTGGACGCGCTGCGGTACTCGCGGAGTTCGTCGAGAGGAAGGTCGAACAGGGCCATGTAGGACCGCCTTGGGTGAGGAACGGCTGCGGAGACAGTGCGGATGATCACACTACGGGGGCGGTCGGAGGGGCCGCCAGGCCTTTTGCCGCCGCCATTCACCTGCCGTTTGTCGGTCGTGTCACGCGTCGCGATGCGTCCACTCCGGCTCAGTACGGGCCCACTCCCGCTCCCACTCGGCCAGCCGGCGGCGCAGCGCGACCCGGCGCACGACGGAGTGGCCGAGGAGCACCACGAGCACCACACCGCCCGCGGCGCACGTGCCCATGGTGAGGGTGTGCTGCCAGACCGCCGTGCCGTCCACCGGCGGGCTCACGACACGACCCTCGGAGTCGAACCACACGTCCACGACCTCACCCGGCCGGGTGCCCCCGGGGACCCGCGCCGTAGTGGTGCGCGCGCCCTCGCCCGGCTCGGTCCAGCGCACGGTGGCTCGGTACGTGTGCCGCCCGTCTGCCTGCACCGACGGCGGCGTGTCGCCCTTCCGGCCGACGACCTCGGCACGGACGCGGTGGCGCTCGGCCTGTTGCTCCGCGGAGACCGACCGCGCCTCGCCATGGGCCCACCAGGCGGCGGCCGCGCCCGCCAGAGGCGCGCCCACCAGTATCAGGACGGCGACCACCAGCACCGTCCACGCCTCGACGACATCCGACCGGCGCCGCAGCGGACTGTGCCGCCAACGCCAGCCGCGCACCCGGGTTCCCATGTCGACCTCCTCGCCGTCACCGCGGCCGGAGGGCCGGACCGGTCGTGCGGTGGCGGCGCCGCCGCTCCGTCCGCGTCACGTCACGCGTGCGAGTGCCCACACGGGTCAGGTACCCCCTCCGACACACATCGATCGCTCGGCACGGCCCGGGTCGTCGCGTGCCGGAGCTCTTCGGCCGGAGTGCCCGGGCGCGCCGCGGTGAAACACCGGGGCGCGCTGTGGCGAGCCGTACGCCACTCCCTGTGCCGTCACCGGGGGGGGAGGAGCCTGTCACCAACGGGAAGGGCCTGTCACCACCGGGGAGGCCTGTCACCACCGGGGAGGAGCCGCCGTCGAGGTCAGCCGAAACGCTCGATCCGGATGCGGTCCACCGGCTGACCCGCCGTCACGAGCAGCCGGGAGGCGTGCTCGGCGAAGGAGTTGGAGCCGCACACATAGGCCTCCCAGCCGCCGGGAGGCTGCTCGGCCAGGAGCGGCGCCACATGTGCTTCCGCCATACGTCCCACCGCCACACCCTCCGGCGCGCTCCGCGTGAACACGGGCGTCGTCTCGGGTCCGAACTCCCGGGCGTAGATGAGCTCCTCGGGACTGCGCGCGGACACCAGCAGCCGCAGCGGAACCGCCAGGTTCCGCGCCCGGTGGTGCCGGACCATCGACATCAGCGGCACGACGCCGGAGCCGGCGCCGATCAGCAGCGCGGGCCGGTCGCCCGGCCAGGCGAAGAAGCCGCTCACCGGGCCCCGCACCTCGACCTGGTCACCGGGCCGGGCGACGGTGTGGAACCAGCCCGAGACCTCGCCGCCCTCGACGTGATCGAGGGTCAGCTCGACGTGCCCGGAGTCGTCCGGCGCGGACGCGATCGAGTAGTGACGCTGGGCCGCATAGCCGTCCTCGGCGGTCAGCCGCACCATCAGATGCTGACCGGGCAGGTGCCCCGGCCAGCCGGGCACGGCGAACCGGAAGGTGGCGGCACGCGCGGTCTCGCGGCGCATCCCGGTCAGCGTGGCGGTCCGCCACGCGGAGGCGGCCTGCTCGCTCACGGCGATGCGCCCGGGCACGGCGAACCGCGTGGGGGGCGCGAACGTCTCAGTCACCGGAGTACCTCTGCTCCTGCCAGGGGTTGCCCCGTTCGTGATAGCCGTTCTGCTCCCAGAAACCCGGCTCGTCGTGGTCGAGGATCCGCAGGCCCGCTATCCACTTGGCGCTCTTCCAGAAGTACAGGTGCGGCACCAGCAGCCGCGCCGGGCCGCCGTGCTCCGGGGCGAGCGGCCCGCCGTCGTACTCCCACACGATCCAGGCGCGCCCGCCGGTCAGGTCGGCGAGCGGGAGGTTCGTGGTGTAGCCGGTGTGCGAGTAGGCGACGGCATGGGTGGCCGACCCATGGGGCCGGACCACATCCCAGAACGCGTCCAGGGACACCCCTGCGAACCGCACCCCGAACTTCGACCAGCTCGTCACACAGTGGATGGCGCCCTCGTAGGCCGACGGCGGCAGCCGGTGCGCCTCCTCCCAGTCCCAGGTGCGCGGCTCGTCCACCAGACCGTCGATACGGAACGTCCAGTCGGCCGGCGCGAGGTCCGGCGTGACCTCGGCGGACAGCACGGGCCAGTCGTCGCCCGCGTCGTACTGGCCGGGCGGCAGACCGGGGTCGTCCCCGCGTGGGCGCCCGGTGAAGCCTCGGGTGATGTGCATGCGGTGTGCCTCCGGGCCGGGCCGGCGGTGCCCCGCCGGCCGGCGTCTCAGTGATTGCGTATTCAACCGTACGTGCGGCGCGCACCTAGTCGTGCGCAGGTGTGGTGCGCGCCTGGTCGTCCGTAGGTGCGGTGCGACCCTGGTCGTGCCGGCCGGGAGCCGGGCCCGCGTTGTAGCGCACGAGGTAGTCGGCGAATCGCGCCAGGTCCTCGGCCGGCCAGTCCGCCAGCCGCTCCCGGAAGGCCGCGCGGCGGCTCTCGGTGACCTGGGCCAGGATGCGCCGGCCGGCCTCCGTCAGATGCAGGACCAGGACGCGCTGGTCCTCCGCGTCGGGGCGGCGTTCGATCAGACCGGCGCGTTCCAGGGCGGCCACCTGACGGCTGACGGTGGACTTGTCCAGGGCGTAGTGGACGGCCAGGTCCGTGGCTCGGCATCCGCCGCTCTCCTCCAGGTGCCCGAGCAGTGTGTACGACACCAGAGACAGCTCCGGGTGCATCCGCCCCGCCGCGGCACGGGCGCGGCGGGCGAAGACCGTCATCTCCCGCTGGATGGTCTCCACGGCGTCGGCGGACTTCATCGGACCTCCCTCACCACGTCGGCTTCCCGTCCTCCATGGTTGCATGACCCAACCACCTGTCCCATGGCCTGCCGACGGGGCGATGGACCCGGTGCCGTACCGGTCGGCCGGGCCGTCGGGTAGTGTTGCCGTCCGGCTGTGGACGGACCCGGCCGTCGAAAACCGAGGAGGTGAGACCCATTACCGCTGTGTCAGCCCGGGTGCTCTCTCCTCGATGTCGCGCGGATCGCCGGCCGTAGGCGACCGCCGGAGCGCCCTTCGAATCTCGAAAGGCTCCTGGCTTCCATGCCCTCCGTGTCTCCCGTTCCACCGTCCTCCCGCGGCTCCGTCGTCGCCGCGCTGCGCACCGCCGGCTGCGTCTTCGCCGAGGACGAGGCCGAGTTGATCCTCGCCACCGCTCGCACCCCGGCCGAAGCCGCCGCCATGGTCGAACGCCGTGCCGCGGGCCTGCCCCTCGAAGTCGTCGTCGGCTGGGCCGAGTTCCGGGGCCTGCGCATCACCGTCGACCCGGGCGTCTTCGTGCCGCGCCGCCGCACCGAGTTCCTGGTCGAGCAGGCCCTGGCCCGGGCGCCCGGCGCCGGCGTCGTCGTGGACCTGTGCTGCGGTTCGGGCGCCGTCGGGGCGGCGCTGGCCGCCGGACTCGGCAGCGTGGAACTGCACGCCGCCGACATCGACCCCGTCGCGGTGCGCTGCGCCCGTGGCAATATCGCCGCCGCCGGCGGTCACGTCCACCAGGGTGACCTGTTCGAGGCGCTGCCCGTCGACCTGCGGGGCCGCGTCGGCATCCTCGCGGCCAACGTGCCGTACGTACCGAGCGACGAGATCGGCCTGCTGCCCCCTGAGGCCCGCACCCACGAGCCGCTGGTCGCCCTCGACGGCGGCGTGGACGGCCTCGACGTCCTGCGCCGGGTCGCGGCCGAGGCGCCCCGCTGGCTCGCGTCCGGCGGCTGCGTCCTCGTGGAGACGAGCCGCCAACAGACACCGACCGCCCTCGAGGCCTTCGAACGCAACGGCCTGACGGCACACCTGGCCGTCTCCGATGAGCTGTACGCCCATGTCGTGATCGGCGTCGCACCGTAACGGTCGGAGCGCGCAGCCCAACGCCGGCGGCGGCCCTCAGGGCGTGTATCGAAAGTGCCTGGTGAGGTGAGTGAGAGCCCATTTGTGATCCAGAATGGTTGGATGGTCACGCTTGAGACTCCCCGTTTGATCCTGCGTCGCTGGCGCGAGGAAGAAGTTGCGCCCATGGCCGCCGTCAATTCCGACCCCGAGGTCATGCGGTGGATCCGTGACGGCAGCGTCTTTGACGAACAGCAGACTCGCGGCCGGGTCCGAGCGTGGGAGAGCGAGTGGGAGTCGCAGGGCTTCGGTCTGTTCGCCGTGGAGATCCGGTCCACTGGCGAGCTGGCAGGGTTCACGGGCCTTTCGGTGCCCAACTACTTGCCGGAGGTACTGCCGGCGGTTGAGGTGGGCTGGCGGCTGGGACGTTCCCACTGGGGGCAGGGCTTGGCCACCGAGGCCGCTGCGGCCGCTGTACGGTTCGGGTTCGAAGAGCGAGGGCTGGAGCGGATCGTCAGCATCACTCAGGTGGGCAACGACGCCTCCGAACGGATCATGACCAAACTGGGGATGCATCTGTTCCGTGAGACCGTCAATCCCGCCGGCGGTCGGCGAGTGCGGGTGTTCGAGTTGTCGTCGGACCAGTACGTCACAACCACTCGTTGATGGCGGCAACGAGGACGGCAGCCTCGTAGCAGACCGCGAGGCAGCACCGCCCCTTGCTCGTCCGTCAGGTCTCCACGTGCCACGAACCGAGATCATCACGCGACCAATGGCCTGGGGAGCGATTACCGGTGACGGTTGGTGGGTCAGGGCCGCGGGACGTTGAGCGGCAGATCTCGGTGGAAGACGGCCATAGCCCGGCCGGGGCCGTTGTAGTCGTCGACGATCTTCGTGTCGAAGCCGAGGCTGCGATGGAAGGCGATCGAGCCGGCGTTCTCGACTGACGTGATCGCCTTCAACTTCCGTGCACCGTGACATTCCGCTGCTTCAGCGAACGCCGCGTACAGACGACGCCCGAGACCGGTGCCACGGACATCATCCCGCGTGGCGATCAGATGCACGTACCCGGTGCCCTCCGGGGTGACGAACCCGAAAATGTACCCGCGGATTCCGTCCTCGGCCCGGGCAACCAAGCATGTGGAACCGAACTCCTGCACCAGTGCCAGAAGGTGCAGCGACCGAAGGTCGCGTTCGCCCCAGTAACGGGAGTGATCAGCCAGGACCTGATGGAAGTCGGCCACCGCGGCCGGTGCGATGCGTATCCCCATGGTGACGATCATGGCAGGCGCCCTGACCGTTACAGGCGAAGGTCCGCACGGGTTGGGCAAGTTGTGACGCAAGCCTGGGCCCGTGCGGCCTGTTCCCACCCTCCCCTGTCCGGGGCTCCCGCGCACCTTTCGACGAGGTGCTCGAAGAACTCGCCCTCAAGTGGCCCAGGTCGCGGATTTGCAGCGCTAGATTGTGCGCCGTTTCAATGAGTTCGGTGCCTTGCTCTTCCGTAGGGGCCCCTGCGGCGACGCCGTCCCCCAGTCCCCCACATCGTAGTACGCGTCACTGGTGGCCGTACCTGCTTGAAGCTGCGGGCGACACCGCGCCGAGCCACCAGCCGATATGAGCTCGAGTGCCCTAGTCCGGTGTTGTCGCCCGGGCGATGAGCAGGGCCACGTCGTCGAAGTTGTCCGGCTCGTGCAGGGTGCGCAGCAGCAGGTCGCAGACCTCCTCCAGCGGGCGGTCGGGCCCTTCGAGCAGGGACAGCAGCGTGTCGAGCCGTTCGTCGAGCGGGTCGCGCCTGGTCTCGACGAGGCCGTCGGTGTACAACACCAGCCGGTCGCCCGGCTCCAGGTCGACGGTCGTCGTGGAGAAGGCGACACCGCCCACGCCGAGCGGCACCCCGGTCGGCAGGTCGAGCAGTTCGGGAGGACGCCCGGCCCGGACGCGCACCGGCGGCAGATGACCCGCGTTGGCGATCCGGCACTGCCGCAGATGCGGGTCGTGGATGGCGTAGACGCAGGTGGCGATGGCCTGTTCCAGCCCTGCGGTGATCCTGTCGAGGTGCTCTAGCAGCAGGGCGGGATCGAGGTCGAGGGAGGCCAGCGTGTTGGTCGCCGTGCGCAGCCGCCCCATGGCCGCCGCCGCGGGGATGCCGCTGCCCATCACATCACCCACGACGAGCGCGGTCTTGCCGCCCTCCAGGCCGATCACGTCGAACCAGTCGCCACCCACCTCGCTCGTGGCCCCGGCCGGCTGGTAGCGGGAGGCGACCTCCAGCCCGCCCGTCACGGGCGGATGGCTCGGCAGCAGGCTGCGCTGGAGAGTGAGCGCGGTTTCGCGGGCGCTCTGGTACCAGCGGGCGTTGTCGATCTGCACGGCGGCCCGCGCGGCCAGCTCGCGGGCCAGCAGCAGATCGTCCTCGGTGAAGGGCAGCGGGTTGCGGGTGCGCTTGAGGTCCAGGGCGCCCAGCACCTCGCCGCGCGCGATCAGCGGCACCGCCAGATACGAGTGCACGCCGGCCCGGCCCAGCAGCCCGGCCGCCTCCGGGGACCGGGCGATGCGGGCCAGGTCCTCGTCCTCGACGTGCGGCAGCAGCACGGGACTGGCCGTGCGCACGCACTGGGTGACGAGCCGGTCGGGCGCGTACCGGGCCACCTGCCCGGGCGGGTCGGCCGCCTCCAGCGCCTCGGCGGAGTCGTAGCCCTGGACCGCCAGCGCGCGGATCACCGCCGCCTCGGCCGGGTCGAGGCTGGTACGCCGGCCCTGCACCACCGCGTCCAGCAGGTCCACGGCCGCGATGTCGGCGAGTTCCGGCACGGCCACGTCGGCGAGCTCACGGGCCGTGCGGTCCAGGTCCAGCGTGGTCCCGATGCGGCCGGAGGCGTCGGCGATCATGGCCAGGCGGCGCCGCGCGGCCTCGGCCTCGATGCCCGCCCGGTACTGCTCGGTGACGTCGACGATCGAGACGGCCACGCCCAGCACGGTCCCGAAGGCGTTCTCCAGCCGGTACAGCGAGATCGACCAGGCGTGGTCCTGGTCCGGGTCGGCCGGGGTGCGGCCGATCGTGGACTGGTCGACGACCGGCTCCCCGGTGTCCAGCACCCGGCGCGCCGCGGCCTCCAGGGCGTCGACGTCCATCCGCGGCACCACGTCACGGACCGTGCGGCCGAGGTGCTCCTCGGCCGGCACGCCGTTGAGCTCCTCCAGCGCCGGGTTGACCGAGACGTACCGCAGGTCGGTGTCCAGCACGGCCAGACCGATCGGGGACTGGGCGATCATCCGCGTCGACAGCGCCACCTCGCGCTCCAGCCGGTGCACGGTCGACTGGTCGGCGCACAGACCGAGCGCGTAGACGTCGCCCTGGTCGTCGAGCAGCCGCATGTTGCGGAACTCCACGAGCCGCGTGGTGCCGTCCTTGCGGCGGACGGGGAAGGCCCCGGCCCAGCTCTGCCCGGTGCCCATGACGTCCGCGAACAGTTTGACCACGAGATCGAGGTGCTGCTCGTGCACCATGATCCGGGCGGCGTACTGCCCCAGCGCCTCCCGCGCCTCGTACCCGAACAGCTCCTCGGCCTGGGGGCTCCACAGCACGATGCGGCCCTCGGTGTCCAGGACCACCGAGGCCACGCGCAGGACGTCGAGCAGCCCGCTCGGCCGCACCGGCGCGCGCGCCGGCTCGTCGCCCTCGGCCATGGGAGACCCGGCTGCACTCATCCCATGCCCCGCCTTCGCCGTTCTCGCGGCACGCCGTCACGGTGCCGACACCCCATGTTCTACCGCGCGGAGCCGTCGATCCGAGGCCCCTTCCGTCACCTTCCACCATCGCCCAACACGGAGCCGCCCGCTCCGTAAACCCGTCATCACGGCAGGGGCACCGCCGGTAGTGCTTGGCAGAAGGTGGTGCTTTGCTGGGGTAGGGGCGGATACGCCACGAGAGGAGCGATCACCATGGACCGTGAGCGACCGCATCCCCACTCCGTCTCGGTGGAGATCAGCGGGTGCAGCAAGCAGGACGCCCGGATCGTGTTCGACACGCTGTGCGCCTGCTTCGAGTCCGACCGGTGCGCCGACGACGTGCCCGAGGATCTGCACGAGACGCGCCCGACGGTGTGGCTCGGCACGTTCGACGTCGCCGACAGGCACGAGGGGGCGCGACCGGCCCGGCTGTCGTCCTCCGTCGACGCCGACCTGCACGGCGGTTACTGGGCGATCGAGCAGTTCCGCATGAGGCTGGACTCGCTGTTCGAGGTGCGGGACCTCAGCACTGTCTCCGGCGACCAGGAGACGGAACTGCACGTGCGCCTCGAAAGCCGGTGACCGCCCCTCACGCGTCCAGCAGGCCGAGGACGGGCCGCCGGTAGACGGCGTGCGCCACGGGCGGGTCCGCGAGGTGGGCGCGTTCGGCCACGCCGTGGAGGCCCTCGTACGGCAGACCGAAGCCGGCTGTGGCGGGAATGCCCTCGGCCGTCGGCACGCCGATGGTCGACGGGCTCGACGTCTTCGCCCGCACCCGCAGCCGCGCCCGCGGCCCCCCACCCGCTGAGGTGCCCAAGAGCACGGCGGCGGGCTGCCCGCACTCAGCCGGCCGGCCGGTACGGCGGTCAGACTGCGGACGAGCGGTGTCGGCGAGCTCCACCACGCAGGAGAGGCCGAGATCCCCGGTCATGGACCTACTGTGCCCTCCATCACCTTGTGCAACTAGTTGCATAAACGGTCGGGGGTCCTCTACAACTACAGACACGACACCGCGCACGGAGGGCCCGATGAGCCGTTACCCGCACCTGCTGACCCCCCTCGACCTGGGCTTCACGACCCTGCCCAACCGGGTCCTCATGGGCTCCATGCACGTCGGTCTGGAGGAGGCCGAGGGCGGTTTCGCCCGCATGGCCGCCTTCTACGCGGCCCGAGCCCGCGGCGGAGTGGGTCTGATCGTCACCGGCGGCATCGCGCCCAACGACGAGGGACGCCCCTACGAGGGCGGCGCGAAGCTCACCACCGAGGCGGAGGCCGAGCAGCACCGGGTCATCACCGACGCGGTGCACGGCGAGGGCGGGCGGATCGCGATGCAGATCCTGCACTTCGGCCGGTACGCCTACCACCAGGACCTGGTCGCGCCCAGCCCGCTCCATGCGCCGATCAGCCCCTACCCGCCCCGCGAGCTCACCGACGCCGACATCGAGCGGACCATCGACGATTACGCCCGCGCCGCCCGCCTGGCTCGGCACGCGGGCTACGACGGCGTCGAGATCATGGGCTCCGAGGGCTACCTCATCAACGAGTTCATCGCCCGGCAGACCAACCAGCGCACCGACCGCTGGGGCGGCTCGTACGAGAACCGCATGCGCTTCCCGCTGGAGATCGTGCGGCGGGTGCGCGAGGCGGTCGGCGAGGACTTCATCGTCGTCTACCGGCTGTCCATGCTCGACCTCGTCCCGGGCGGCTCCACGCTCGACGAGGTGATCACCCTCGCCAAGGCCGTCGAGGCCGCCGGCGCCACCATCATCAACACGGGCATCGGCTGGCACGAGGCCCGCATCCCCACCATCGCGACCTCCGTGCCGCGCGGCGCCTACACCTGGGTCACCAAGCGGCTGATGGGCGAGGTGTCCGTGCCGCTCGTCACCACCAACCGCATCAACACCCCCGAGCTCGCCGAGGAGTTGCTCGCCGACGGCGCGGCCGACATGGTGTCGATGGCCCGCCCGATGCTCGCCGACCCGGACTTCGTCGTCAAGGCCGCCGCCGGCCGGCCCGAGGCGATCAACACCTGCATCGGCTGCAACCAGGCGTGCCTCGACCACACCTTCAGCGGTCTCATCACCTCCTGCCTGGTCAACCCGCGCGCCTGCCACGAGACCGAGCTGGTGCTCTCCCCGACCCGGCTGCGCAAGCGCGTCGCCGTCGTCGGCGCCGGGCCGGCGGGACTGGCGTGCGCCGTCTCCGCCGCCGAACGCGGGCACGAGGTGACGCTGTTCGACGCGGCGAGCGAGATCGGCGGCCAGCTCAACGTCGCCCGCAGGGTGCCCGGCAAGCAGGAGTTCGACGAGACGCTCCGCTACTTCCGCACCCAGCTCGACTGGCACGGTGTCGACGTACGGCTGAACACACCCGTCACGGCAGGCGACGTCGACGACTTCGACGAGGTCGTCGTCGCCACCGGCGTCACCCCGCGCACCCCCGACATCCCCGGCGTCGACCACCCGAGCGTCCTCGGCTACCTCGACGTCCTGCGCGACGGCGCACCAGTCGGCGACCGGGTCGCGATCCTCGGCGCGGGCGGCATCGGCTTCGACGTCGCCGAGTACCTCACGGACGGCGGCGACAAGGCGCACGAGGACCCGCCGACGTACTTCCGCCAGTGGGGCGTCGACCTGGACTACCGCGCCCCCGGCGGCCTCGCCGCGCCCGAGCGGCCCGCCCCGCCGCGCACCGTCCACCTGCTCCAGCGCAAGACCTCCAAGGTCGGCGCCGGCCTCGGCAAGACCACCGGCTGGATCCACCGCACCGAGCTCAAGCACCGCGGCGTCACCATGGTCCCGGGCGCCCGCTACGACCGGATCGACGACGCCGGACTGCACCTCACGATCGACGGTGAGAGCACCGTGCTGGAGGTCGACACCATCGTGCTGTGCACCGGCCAGGAGCCGCGCCGCGGCCTGTACGAGGAACTGGTCGCAGCCGGACGCAGCGCCCATCTCATCGGCGGTGCCGACGTGGCCGCGGAACTGGACGCCAAGCGCGCCATCAAGCAGGGCACCGAGCTTGCGGCCGCCCTGTAGTGCGGAAACCCGTCCCTAGGATGAGGCCATGTCACTCCCGCACGCGATCCTCACCGCCCTGCTCGAGAAGCCGTCGTCGGGGCTGGAGCTGACCCGGCGCTTCGACCGGTCGATCGGGTACTTCTGGTCCGCGACGCACCAGCAGATCTATCGCGAGCTGGGAAAGCTGGAGACCGACGGCCTGATCCGGGCCCTGCCCGCCGAGCAGCCGACGCGCGGCCAGAAGAAGAGCTACGAGGTCCTGCCGGCGGGCCGCGCCGAACTGGCCCGCTGGACTGCCGCCTCCCAGGACCCCAAGCCGCACCGCGACGTGCTGCTGCTGCGGCTGAGGGCTGCGGCCGTGGTCGGCACCGCGGGCCTGGAGGCCGATCTGCGACGCCACCTGGAGCTGCACGAGCGGCAGCTGGCGGAGTACCAGGAGATCGAGAAGCGTGACTTCCCGCCCGGCCGGGACGGCACCGAGGACCGGCTGCGGCATCTGGTGCTCCAGGCCGGAATCGACCTGGAGACGTTCTGGACCCAGTGGCTCAGGCGCGCCCTGGCGGACCTCGCCGAACTCCCGGACGGCGAGCCGACCCGCCCGGCCTGACCGGGGTGTCACGGCGGCCCGCCCGACCGGAGCGCTTCGGGAGGGCGGGCCGCCCTTCGTACCGGATCAGAGCCGGTACGGCCTGTTGCGCCGGCGCAGGTACCAGACCGTCGCGAGGAGGCCGGTCCCGACCAGCGCGCCGCCTGCCACGAGCGCGACGGTGCCGTAGTCGGTGGCGCTCCCGCCGACCCCGCCCATGACACCGCGGGACGGCGAGGCCGAGGGAGACGGCGACCTCGTGGGGGAGGGAGCGGGGGAGACGACGACCGACTGCGTGCCCGCGGTGGTGCCGTCCGAGCAGATGACGATGACGGTGAACGTCCCCGGCGAGACGTTCGACCAGGCGGCGGACTGACTGGTCGACGTTCCCGACAGGGTCACCTGACGTCCCTGGGCGAAGCTGCCCTGACTGCTGGTGAGGAGCGAGGCGGTGCCCCAGCTGCCGTTGATCTGCGTGCACGCGCTGGTCGTGACCGACACCGTGGACCCGGTCGTGCTCACGGAGATGCCCGGACCCGCGGCAGCGGGAACCGCCGCCAGGGCGAGGGGCAGCGCGGCGGCGGCCACGGTCAGGCCGGAGCGGAGAACTGGCGATGAGTTGCGCATGTGGACTGCCCTCCGGCGGCACGGTTGGCGGTACATCCCTTGCGCCGCCGAGGATCGGGGAACGCCCGTGCTGCCTCAGGGTCAGCCAAGGCGCCCCCGGGCCCGGCCGCACGCCGGGTGCCCCCGTGCAGGTGACTGGTTCCTTCGGGCGGCCGACGGGGGACCGCACGCGGGATCCGTACGAACGACGTCACTTCCCCGCGCCCGTCGTCACCGTCCGCTCCGCCGAGAAGCCTCCCCACGTGCCGTCCGGCAGCATCGCCCGGACACGGACCCGATGGGTGACACCGGCGGCCCGCCCCACGTAGAAGCTGTACGTCGCCCGGTCGCGCGGCGCGCTCCCGCCGAACACGAGGGACGTGGCCCGACGGCCGTCGAGATGGATCTCGTACTCGGTGACCTCGCCGTCCACGCGGGGCGGCACCCAGCTCAGGTCGACGTAGTAGGCCCCGTCCTCCCGGTGGCCGGTCGCCCGCAAGGAGGTCGGGGCCATGGCGCGGCCGTCGTCCGTGCCCGGCGTGGTGAGGCGGACGGCGGGACTGGCGGGGGAGACGTTGCCGGCCGCGTCCCTGGCCCGGACGGTGAACGAGTAGGACGTGCCGGGCCGCAGCCCGGTGACCACGGCCGCCGTCCGGCCCCCGCCCACGCTGTGGATCTTCGTGCCGCCCTGGTGGACGTCGTACGACACCACGTACCGGTCGTCCGTCGAGGCGGACCAGGACAGCTGGGCCGCCCGGCTTCCGGCCGCGCGGCCGCGGGCCGCCGCCGGGCGGGTCGGTGCCCGGTGGTCGTCCGCGGCGGCCGCCGGTGTCCTCGCCCGGACCCCACGGCTGGGCGGCCCGAGCCGCCCGTCGGCGCCCCGGGCCCGCACGGTGAAGACATACACCGTGGCGGGCCGGAGCCTGGTGACATCCACCATGTGCTCCGAACCCAGCACTTCTTTGACCTTACGGGGGCCGCGATACACCTCGTAGGTCTCGGCCCGTGCGGTCGCGCTCCACATGACATGCACGCTCGTCGCGCTGCCCGCCGCAGCGGTGACACCCGTCGGTGCTCCCGGCGGACCGCCGGCGTCCCCTTCGCCCGATCCGGCCGCACCACAGGAGGCGACCAGCGCGAGGGCCCCGCAGAGCGCGAGGCGGCGGAGCGGACGAGCCGGGACGGAAACGGAAACGCCTCGCACGGCACTGCCTCCCGGGGCCGAAACTCGGGAATGGTCCGGACCAATATGGCGTGGCTGACGCGACGACATCAAGAGGGCGGTGGTGTCGCCGGTCGCGGCGAGGGCCCGCGTCACCCCCCCGCCGTTCGTGACCACCCGGGAGAGTTACGTATGCTGAAGGTCCTCACGGCCGAACTCCTGGCGGACACCGGGAAGTTCGGGCCTGTCGCGCGGACCGCTGTCGTCGCAGATCCCGCGCCGGCGCTGGTGGCCGGGGCCCGCCTGGGTTCTTACACGGACTCAGGCCCCCGGCCGCTGTCGGAGGTTGGGGCCGTGCACCGTCCGGCCCTCCACCGGTGGCCGGGTGATCACCCCGGGGTCAGATTGGGCTGAGTGCCCGTCAGGTTCCCCAGGAGAGGCTCACCTATCGTGCGTGTCCAGTCGCTCACACTGGCCGCGGCCAGCGCCGCCCTGCTCGCCCCGACGACGCCCTCCGCCGCTCCGCCCCGGCCGGTGGTGTGGCGCGAGAACCCCGTCAGCGCCGCCGACCTGCTGGCCAAGGTACGGGACTGTGCTCCGGTCTCCCGAGGCCGGTACCGCAGCGACAGCGGCGCACCCGCGAAGATCCCGGTCTGCGGGACCCAGGACGCCGTGTTCTGGAAGGCCGACATGGACATCGACTGCGACGGCCGCCCCGGACCCCGCTGCAACCGCCGCACGGACCCCCACTTCTCCGGCAGCACCGCCTACGCGCAGTCGGACGGCCGTCCCCTGAGCGCCGAACGCCTCCCCTTCATCGTCGTGCCCGCCCCGAGCCGCATCTGGGACTACCGGGAGCACGGCGTGGGCGGCGGTTCCGTCGTGGCCGTCGTCCACCGCGACCGTGTGCAGTACGCGGTCGTCGGCGACACGGGCCCGCAGGACATCATCGGAGAGGCGTCCCACGCGACCGCCAAGGCCCTCGGTGTCCGCGCCGACCCGCGGGGCGGCGGCACACCCTCCGGCGTCACTTACATCGTCTTCAAGAACGCCCGCGTGTCACCCATCGAGGACCACGCGGCGGCCGAGGCGGCGGGGGAGCGGCTGGCGAGGCGATTCGTCGGCGACCAAGTGCTCGACGGAGAGCCGTGGAGTGACCGACCGGGCGACGCCGAGCACTGACGGAACGTCAGGGGCCCCTCCGCCGCCCGGCGGCCGATGGGCGCCGGGCACGCCGATCCGGCGTGCCCGGCCCGGTCTCACACCTTCCGGTACGTGTACGCCTCCGCTGCGGCCGACTCCACCGCCGCCAGGTCGGCCCCGGTGGCCGCCGTGACGACCGCGGCGACGGCCCCCTCCACGAACGGAGCGTCCACCAGCCGCGTCTGCTCCGGGAGTTCGTCTCCCTCCGCGAGCAGCGCCTTCACGGTGAGCACCGCGCTGCCCAGGTCGGCCAGCACGGCGACGCCGGCACCCCGGTCGACGGACGCGGCCGCCGCGGCGATCAGTTCGGCGCTGGTGCCGAGCCCGCCGCTCTCGGTGCCGCCCGCCGGGGCGACGGGCACCGCCGGGCCGCCGCCCGCGAGGCCCTTCGCCAGCGCGGCGACCGACGCGGCCACCTCCGCGCTGTGCGACACCAGCACGATCCCCACGAGCCGCTCGTCACTCACCGGCGGCCTCCGCGAGTCCGGCGACGAGCAGCGCCGCCGAGGTGGCACCCGGGTCCTGGTGACCGATGCTGCGCTCACCCAGATAGCTCGCCCGGCCCTTGCGCGCCTGCAACGGCGTCGTCGCCACCGCGCCCTCCTCCGCGGCGGTCCGGGCCGCCGTGAACGAGTCGCCCAGCGCGTCCACCGCCGGCACCAGCGCGTCGATCATGGTCTTGTCGCCCGGCGCGGCACCGCCCAGCGTCATGACCGCGTCCACCCCGGCCCGCAGCGCCTCGGCCAGCTGCTCCGCGCTGACCTCGGCGGCATCCCCGAGCGCCTTGCCGGTACGGCGCAGCAGCGTCCCGTACAGCGGCCCCGAGGCGCCGCCGACCGTCGAGATCAGCTGGCGCCCGGCCAGCGTCAGGATCCCGCCCGGCGTGCCGGGATCCTCCTTCTCCAGGGCCGCCGTCACGGCCGTGAAGCCACGCTGGAGGTTGCTGCCGTGGTCGGCGTCCCCGATGGGGGAGTCGAGGGCGGTGAGCCGTTCCGCCTCACGGTCGACGGACGCGGCGGTCGCCGTCATCCAACGGCGGAAGAAATCGGCGTCGAGCACTGGGTCTCCTTGCCTGGTAGGTACGTGGTGATCCTCTACCCCTTCCGCGTCACACGCCCCAGCGCAGACCCGGCGTCTTCACCGGCGCGTCCCACAGCCGCAGCATCTCCTCGTCCACCTGGCACAGGGTGAGGGAGGCGCCCGCCATGTCCAGGGAGGTGACGTAGTTGCCCACGAGGACGCGGGCGACGGGGACGCCCCGGGCGGCGAGCACGCGGTGCACCTCGGCGTTGAAGCCGTACAGCTCGAGCAGGGGCGTCGCCCCCATGCCGTTGACGAGGACCAGCACGGGGTTGCGCGGCCGGAGGTCCTCCACCACCGCCTCGACGGCGGCCTCGGCGATCTCGCCGGACGTCATCATCGCCCGCCGCTCCCGGCCGGGTTCGCCGTGGATCCCGATGCCCAACTCCAGTTCACCGGGCGGCAGATCGAAGGTGGGGCTGCCCTTGGCCGGCGTGCTGCACGCGCTCAGCGCGACACCGAAACTGCGGGAGTTCTCGTTGACCTGCCGGGCGATGGCCTCCACCCGCTCCAGTGGCATGCCCTCATCAGCGGCGGCGCCCGCGATCTTCTCCACGAACAGCGTCGCGCCGGTACCGCGCCGCCCGGCCGTGTACAGGCTGTCGGTCACCGCCACGTCATCGTTGACCAGTACCTTCGCGACCTGAATGCCCTCGTCCTCGGCCAGCTCGGCGGCCATGTCGAAATTGAGCACGTCACCGGTGTAGTTCTTCACGATGAACAGGACCCCGGCCCCGCTGTCCACGGCGGCGGCCGCGCGCAGCATCTGGTCGGGCACGGGGGAGGTGAAAACCTCGCCAGGACAGGCGGCCGACAGCATGCCGGGCCCGACGAAACCCCCGTGCAGCGGCTCGTGTCCCGAGCCACCGCCCGAGACCAGCCCCACTTTCCCGGCCACGGGGGCGTCCCGCCGCACGATCACCCGGTTCTCCACGTCCACGGTCAGCTCCGGGTGGGCAGCCGCCAGACCACGCAGCGCATCCGCGACCACGGTCTCCGGGACGTTGATCAGCATCTTCACGGGTACCTCCTGGTGAGACTGGTACGTGCGCCTCTGGCCTTCATCCTCGCAGGCCGCCTCGGGCTTGACCAGTTGTCGATCTTGGGTGTTCACGGCCGTCCCCAGCGGGCTGCGACGGCACTGATGCCGCCCCACGCCGACTCGGCCGACGGATCGTCAGGTGTGCAGGTCGTGTCCTGTTCGAGGGAGTCCCAGAAGGAAGGACAGCGGCTCAAGGACCGGAAAGTCATCGAATCCGGTGGGGAGTTCCCGGAAGGTGGGGCAAGAACACCGTCGAGGTCGTCCCGATGCAGCGCGACGGTCTGCCGGCCGTCGCGGAGCCCGCCGTCAACGACTCAGCGGGCGGAGTGCACCTCGCGGTACCGGTGGAGAGGGGCGGTTCCACCACGGGGAGCCGTCTCTGGAGTAGGGATCTTCGCGATGTGGGTAAATCGGATGCAAAAGACCCTTCCGTGCCCATACCGCTGAGAGGGGGGCGCGCAATGGATCCGTGGCTGATCTGGTTGATCATCGCGGCCGTGCTGGCCGTGGCGGAGATCTTCACCCTGACCGCTGCGCTCGGGATGCTGAGTGCGGCCGCGTTGGTCACGGCGGGCTCCGCCGCGCTCGGACTGCCGCTGCCGTTCCAGTTCTTGGTCTTCACAGCCGTGGCGACAGTCACCTTGCTGTTCGTGCGCCCCTTCGCGCTGCGCCACGTCCTCCAGCCCCAGGCGGCACGGTTCGGCGTGGACGCCCTGGTCGGCCGGGCTGCCTACGTCGTCTCCGAGGTGACGGGCCTGGGCGGCAGGGTCCGTATCGACGGTGAGGAGTGGACGGCCCGCGCCTTCGACGAGACGCTGGTGATTCCTGCAGGAAAGACCGTCGACGTCATAGAGATCAGTGGCGCCACCGCGATCGTCTACCCACGGGACTGAGAATCATGGAAACCTCCGCGTTCTTGATCGCCGGCCTGCTCGTCGCACTGTTCGCGGTCTTCACCGTGGTGCGGGCGGTCCGTATCGTTCCCCAGGCCCGTGCTCGCAACGTCGAGCGACTCGGCCGCTACCACCGGACCCTGAATCCCGGCCTCAATCTCGTCATCCCGTACATCGACCGGGTCCATCCGGTGATCGACCTTCGGGAACAGGTCGTCTCCTTCAAACCGCAGCCGGTCATCACCGAGGACAACCTGGTCGTCGAGATCGACACCGTCCTCTACTTCCAGGTCACCGATCCGCGCGCGGCCTTCTACGAGATCGCGAATTTCCTCCAGGCGGTCGAGCAGTTGACCGTCACCACGCTGCGCAACGTCGTGGGATCCATGGACCTGGAAAAGACCCTCACCTCGCGCGACACCATCAACAGCCAGCTCCGTGGTGTCCTGGACGAGGCCACCGGCAAGTGGGGGCTGAGGGTCAACCGGGTGGAGATCAAGGCCATCGACCCCCCGCAGTCCATCAAGGACGCGATGCAGAAGCAGATGCGAGCCGAGCGGGACAAGCGGGCCGCGATCCTCGGGGCCGAGGGGCAACGCCAGTCACAGATCCTCACCGCCGAAGGCGACAAGCAGGCCGCCGTCCTGCGCGCGGAGGGCAACCGTACCGCCGCGATCCTCCAGGCCGAGGGCCAGTCCCGGGCCATCGACGAGGTGTTCCAGGCAGTGCACCGCAACGACCCCGACCCCAAGCTGCTCGCCTGGCAGTACCTCCAGACGCTGCCCCAACTGGCGCAGGGGGCGGGCAGCACGTTCTGGGTGATCCCCAGTGAGGTCACCTCCGCACTCCAGGGTGTGTCCCGCGCCTTCAGCGAGGCGCTGCCCCCGTCGCCGGCCACCCGCGAGAAGCCCACCGACGACATGGATGCCCAGGCCGCCGACGACGCCGCACAGGCGGCGAAAGCCGCTGCCGCGGCCCTCGCCGACGCAGCCAAGGTCGATCGCGTCAGCCCCGAATCCCTCCCGTCCCAGCCTCCTGCCTGATGCGGGGACGTGACGCAGGGCATGACGCAGGGCAAGTGCGGTCCGGAGCCTCGGCCCGACCGGGGGTCGGCCAGGGAGTCACGACATGCTGCTCTCCGCGCCGATCAGGTCCGTGACGGCCCGAATGCCGCCTTCGGCGAGAGCGGCGCGCTGTCTGTCCGCTCCGGTCCCGTTCTGGAGCAGCCGGTGGACCAAGGCCGTCACCTGCCGGGTCGCGCCGGACGCCTCGAGTGCCGGAGCGACGTACCGCAGGAGCTGGTACAGCACGTCCCCGGCACGGCGCGGCCGGCCGTTCGGGCAGACCAGGGTGTCGCTCAGGCCGTGCCGGGCGGCATGCCACAGAGCGACCTGGAGCAGCTCCGGCGGGGAGTCGGGCATCGGCGCCCCGGCGACCGTCTCCCTGATGGCCGTGTCCACGAGAGCGTGGGTCATGCCCGCGAGCATGACCGCGTCGTCCGCGCGCAGTTGCACGTCCAGGCAGCGCACCTCGACGGTGGGGTACCGGGCCGACAGGCGGGCCTGCCAGTACAACTGCCCGCTGTCCGAGATCACACCGCTCTCCAGCAGTTGAGCCACGCGCCGGTCGTGGTCGGCCACGTCACGGAAGAACGGGGGCACGCCGCTGACCGGCCAGCGGCCGAAGATCACGGTGCGCCAGCTGGCGAAGCCGGTGTCGTGGCCGTCCCAGAGCGGGGAGTTCGCCGACATGGCCGTCAGGGTCGGCAGCCAGACCCGGATCCGGTTCAGGACCTGCACACCGGTCTCCCGGCTGGGCACGGCCACGTGTACGTGCATGCCGTTGACCAGCTGCTCCGCCACCAGCTGGGGAGCCTGCGTGAGCATGGCCCGGTAACGGGCCTGGTCGGTGACGGCCACCGGGTGACGATGGCGCAGCGGGGGCGTTCCGCAGGCCGCGATCCGGCAGCCGTGCGCTTCGGCCGCCGCGCCGATGGCGTGCCGTAGCCGCAGCAGATGTCCCCCTGCCTCCTCCAGCGTTCCGCACACCGGCGTGGCCACCTCGACCTGCGCCTGCAGCAGCTCGCACTGCACCTCCTGGTCGGCCACGAGATGCGCCAGACCCGCGGCGGCCCGCACCTTGTCGGCCAGGGGCACCGGCAACCCGGTAACCGGGTCGAGGAGCAGGTACTCCTCTTCCACACCGATCGTCGTCATCGGTCACCCTCTGTTCTGCCCCGTCGCCGGGGCGGATGGCGTCGGCCGGACGCTGTCGGCTCGACGCTCGCGCGTGCCCCGAGTGCCGCGGCCACGGCATGGCAAACCATGACAAAACGTGATGCTGTGATGACGCGTGGTGCCGGGTGATCGCACCGCGGAGGCGGGCGGGAGGCGTCCGGCTCGGGCGGGGCGGACGCGAGGGGGCAGGCCGCCGGTCGTCCTCAGGATGCCGCGCCACGGCCGTGCGGCCGTACGGCGGTCACGGCCGCGGGTTCGTGCGCTGCCACCGGGGGCGTGCGTCCTGGCCACGGCGCCCGGCGACCGAGGCGCAGCGGGGGCACTGGCGCTGTACCCGGTCCGCCGCACCGCCGGACTCCGGGAAGGTGTCCGGCCAGGTGACGTGGGGGAAGCGGACCAGCCGGGAGCGGCTGAGGGACAGTCCGCACACGGTCTGGTTCAGCCCCGGCTCCCAGGCGTGCACCTCTCCGGAGGGCAGGCGGCGGCGACCCTCCTCCTCGTCGGTCCACTGCCCGGACGCCGCGACGGCGTACTGCTTGACGCGTGCCATGGCGTGCGGCCCTCGATCAGCCGGCAGCGTGGTCGACGCGCAGCCGCACCTGCTCCTCCAGGCGTCGCAGGCTGGTGTCCAGCGCGTCGCGGACCATCGTCTCGCCCGGGTCGTGGCTGTCGTCGAAGAACGACAGGTGCACCGTCACCTCACTGGCCCCGCCGCCGATGCCGGCGACCTGGAGCCAGCCCGTGTAGCTGCCCTGGTCGCGGGTGCCCCATTCGAGCCGCATCTGGTCGCGCTGGGCACGCAGCAAGGCGGAGGTGTCCTCGTCGGTGCGGTCCTCGTGCACGGTGACCGCTGGCAGATCCCCGGCCTCGACGTGCAGGGCCTCCGGCAGCCAGGTGTCCAGCTGGCCGATGTTCGCGGCCTGGTCGAAGACGTGCTCGGGCTGTGCGGGCATCGTGCGTGAACGTTCGTACTCGGTCATCGCGGCACCGGCCTCGCCTCGGGTTCGTTCAGCGCACCGCGTTCCCGGCCTGACCGGCCCTAATCCTCCGGGCTTCGACCAGGGCGACGGCGACTGACCGCCGTGGCGCAGCCGACCAAGACGTCAGAGGAGCAGACGCAGGAGCAGGCGGTCCTCGCCCGGGCCGTAGTAGTCCTTGTGCACCTTCCCCTCCGCGACGAAACCCAGCGAGCCGTACAGCCCGAGAGCCGCCTCGTTCGCCGGGTCGACCGCCAGGCGGGCCTCGCCGGCACCGTCGGCGTGGAGGCGGTGCAGGGCCTCGACCATCAGCTGCCGGCCGAGTCCCTGCCTGCGACGGTCACGGGCGACCCCGAGGCTCAGGATCCAACTGCACCCGTTCACCGGTCGGCTGACGAGGATGTACCCGTGCAGGGCCGACCCGTCCGCGAGCACGAGCAGGTCGTCGCGGTGTGCGTCGAAGAACTGCCGGAGAACCAGATACGAGTAAGGGTTTTTCGGAAAGGCCTCCGTGTCGACGCGCTCCAGTTCAGCCAGGTCTTCGCCCTGGACCGTTCGTATCCGCAGGGACGAGCCGTGGGGCGGAAGGGGCGGCGGCGAGTCGGCGGACCATGAGAAACGATCTCTCGGCAGAGCTGGCATCCGCCCAGCATTGCGTGGCGCGACACGACCGTTCAAGAGAGCGGACGGGCCGTTGTCGTCGGCTGCTGCAATGCGCCCCCCTTGCCACCGCCTGCGGGAAGGATCGAGTGAAGACAGGGTGTCGGGCTCGACCGCGTTGATATCTTGGGGCATGGAATCGAGATCACCAGGATCCCTCCCGCAGTTGAACGCGGACGCGCCCTGGGACCGTTTCGACACACGGGCCTACATCGAGCAGCATTACATGCGGGTTTCCGATGTGGACGCAGAGATCATATCGGTGGTCCGTGACCACTTCGCCGATCATTTCTCCAGGAATCCGGACCGCCCGGCGCGCGGTATCGACGTCGGAGCCGGCGCGAATCTCTACCCGGCGCTCGCGATGCTGCCCTGGTGCGAACAGATCACCCTTCTCGACCGCTCCTGGAACAACTACTGCTACCTCGAAGAACAGCGGCACGCCTACGACCATGAGTGGGATCAGTTCTGGGCCATCCTGAGCCGGCATCAGGCGTACGCCGCCGTCAGGGGCGAACGCAAGGAGAGGTTCCGGGACATCGTCCGGGTCGAGCAGAACGATCTCTTCAATCTGATCGACCGTCAGAGGCATTGGTCGATGGGGACGATGTTCTTCGTGGCCGAATCCCTCTCCACCTCCCATGAGCAGTTCCAGCACGGTGTGGAGTGTTTCCTGCGCGCTCTCGCCCCTGGTGCGCCGTTCGCGGCCGCGTTCATGGAACATTCCCAGGGCTATGAGGTGGGTGGGCAGCGATTCCCTGCCTGTGACGTGAGCGAATCACAGGTGTACGACTGCATGGCGGGTCTCGCGGGAAAACTGGAGACGCATCATCTCGGTCGACCGGATGAAGTGCGCGCGGGCTACACGGGAATGATCGTTGCTTGCGGATTCCGTGATCTGGGTATCTCCTGATTCACCCCGGCCGGGGGAGGAATGATCCGAGGGGGCTGGTGAATGCGGATCAAGCCACGTCGGCGCCTGCTGGACAGCCGGCAGGAACATGATGCCGAACAGCTCCGCCACGCCCGGGAGTTCGTCGACGCCGCGGCGTCCTGGGAGGTGTGACCGTGCTCGTCTTCGCCGCCTCCGACAAGGGGGGCACCGGTCGCTCCGTCACCAGCGCGAACCTCGCCTATCAGCGGGCGCTCTGCGGTGACGACGTGTGCTACGTGGACTTCGACTTCGGCTCGTCGACCTCGGCCGCCGTCTTCGACGTACCGGAAGCGGATCACGGTGTGGCGGAAGGCGGCCTGCACTCCTATCTGGAGGGCGACGGCGGTGAACCGCTGCGTCTCGACGTCTGGCAGCGAACCGAGCATCCGGTGCTGCTCAGCAGGCCGCGCGGCTCCGGCCGCCTCGTTCTGTTACCCGGTGACGCGAACGGCGGGGAGTTCGCCACGGACGAGGAGAACCTGAGCCGGTGTGTCGACCTCCTGCTCAAGCTGAACAGCGAGTTCGCCCTGGTCATCGTGGACCTGAGCGCGGGACGCAGCTACGCGATGGACATGGTGCTGGCAGCGACCGCCCGCCAGGCGATGCGGAACATCCAGGCCCGCTGGCTGGTCTTCCACCGCTGGACCCGCCAGCACGTGACCGCCGCCCACGGTCTGGTCTTCGACCGGCACGGCATCCTGCACACCGGGGAGGACAGGGGACACGACCGCAACGGGCTCAGCGGGGCCATCCGCTTCGTACGCACCGCCGTCCCGGACCTGGAGTCGTTGCTGTGGTCACAGGTGTCCCCCGCACAGGCGGCGTGGATGCGCTGGTGCGACAAGCAACTGGCGAGGCTCGCCGCCCGTCTCGGGGTCGGTGGCGGCAGGGTGCTCGGAACGGTGCCCCTCGAACCCGTCCTCCAGTGGCGCGAGCAACTGGTCACCGAGGAGGACGTGTTCTCCAACCAGATCGCCAACAAGGACACCTTCGAGGCTCTGGAGGAGCTCGCCCGGAGGCTGACCGACGACACCTACTGGGGGCAGCCGTGACGGAAGCCGTATTCCAGGAGACCACCGCGGAACCCCGGACCCAGTCGGTGCCGCTGTCCCATCTCTCGCTGGAGCTCGGGCACTTGTACATGGAGGACTTCGAAGGCGGCCCGGAAGTGCTGCGCCGGCACTTCGAGCGGGTCAGACCCTGGGCGGACGCGGTTCGCGCCGATGCCGCCGCCCGGGCGGGCGGGAAACCCCCGCGGATCAGTACCTGCTTCCTCGTCGACGACTATTTCACCCGCTTCTCCTCGCCCGCCGAAGTCGTACCGTTCCTCATCGCGGAGGCCGAGCGGGTCGGCCTCGTCATCGACTACCTGGCCAGGGAGTCCGGCTGCGCGGTCGCGGACAAGATCCCGCTCGCCGAGTCCGTGGTCGCCCGCCTCGTCGAATCGCCGCCACCCGGCAGCAACGGCCTGCGCCCACCCGTGAGCGAGACGGGCTGGCTCGCCAACGGGCAACGGACCCCCGTGACCCGCACGGCCCAGGCCATGAGGAGAGCCGGAGCCTGGCACCCGCCCCGGGAGACCTCGGCCCGTCGGCACTCCGTCTTCGTGGACGTCGAGCTGTGGAGCGACGACAAGGACGGCCGGCGGGTCTGGTCCTGCCCCCTCCTCGCGGCGGTATGGCAGCTGGCCAGGCTCGGTCTGCTGCGCAACGAGGGCGAGGCCGCCCTCACCCCGCGCCCGGGGAACACGGAGCTGCTGCCGGACGACTGGGACGAGCTGGCGCCGCTGGTCCAGCTCAACGCCTCCGCCGCCGCCTTCAGCGCCTACCGCACCTGCTCGGTGCTGCCGCACCGCTTCCTGCCGGTCGAGCACGCCGTACGGGTCATCCTCGACCAGACCGAGGTGGACGCGGGCGCGCTCGGGCAAGTCGCCGAGCGCTCCGCCCGCGAGGGCGTCACCGTGCCGGACGCCGTGGCGGACCGGGTCTCCTACGCCTTCTACTCGGGGCTGTGACCGTGACGGCCCCGACCGGCACGACGGAGGCGGTACTGGCGTGCGGTGAAGTGCGCACCTGTCTGCTGCCCTCCTTCCAGCCGCTGGACATCCGGGCCGCGGCGCACCTGCTGCGGCTGCGGCCCGACGAACGGGTCCGCACCTCCGAACGCCCGAACCTGTACGCCCTTTCACCCGACACCCTCACCGGTGTGGACTGCCGGCTGCCCACCTCCAACGGCGCGAAGCTGCGTGCGGTCGGGACGATCGCCGCCCGCGCGGCGCTCACCGAGGGCCGGGTTCTGCAGACCACCGCGCACTTCCGGGCCCCGGCCGCCGGGCCGGACCAGCGGCAGCCGTGGGGGCACTATCTCGTGCGCCCCGGGGTCGTGGAGCCGCTCGGCAGGATGCCCGAACGGTCCGTCGCGCAGGGGACGCTGACCGGCGGCCGGCCCGGCGAGCTCGACATCGGCCACATCGCAGACGGCCTGCTCACCCGGATCCTCCGACACCCTCTGCTCGACCAGCAGGTCCCCTTCACCTCACGTCACACCCGGCTGCGCTGGGCGGCGCTGAGAGCTCCGGAGGGCGAAGGCCCTTCGATGGTGCGCTTCGTGCTCGCCGAGGAGGACCTGCGGACCGTGGAACTGCGCGTCCCGGCAACCGTACGGCCGTCCGCCGTCGTGGGCCTCTGCGAGGATCTGGCGCTGCACGACTGGCTCCTGACCACGGTCGTCCGGATGCTCGACGGAAGCCGGCTCGGGTCGCTGGAGGGACCGGCCGCCGTGCTCGCACTGCGCCCGGCCGTCGACCACCTGCTGCACCTGTGGATGCCGAGGGCACGGGTCGACCGGGCCCTCGGCCCCTTGTGGGAGGTGCTCGAACAGCACCCCGGCTTCAGCCGGCAGTGGCAGACGCTGGTCCAGCGGATTCGGGACCAGCTCGCCCTCCAGGCGATTCCACTGCTGCGTGAGGCGCTGGCCTCGCGTTGAGCGGCTCATCCCAGGAACGATCCCGACGGGGGAGAGGCAGGACATGGACGGAGCGCCAGGAGCACCGACCACGGGGACGACAGGGGGCCTGCGCGTCCCCCCGCTCCTGCTGAAGACGCTGGTCACCTTCGTGGTGGCCACCATCGCCTACGTGATCACCAACCTGATCGACCAGGACCAGGGCGAGTTGTGGAAGCTCGCCGTCTCGATCGTCATCGGCGGTGCGGCCCTCATCGTCCAGTACCTGGTGGACTTCGAGAGGCGTCTCGGGCTGGTGCAGTCGGGTCAGGACGAGCAGCGACGCGAGGTCCAGGAGGCGCTGACCACCCATCAGCAGGATCTGAGCCACCTGGTGGAGCTGAGCTTCTCCCGGATCAGCGACGCGACCGAACTCTTCAGCGAGGTGGAGCGTTCGCTGCTGCGCTCCGACGGCGTGGCGCGGCTGGCTCGCGCTGCCACCAAGGTGGGCGCACTGGGCTCCGACATCCTGCGTGACTTCGCGCTGGAGGAGATCAGCCGTCTCGCGGTGCTGATGGAGAACCTCACCGGGATGACCGCCGACTGCCCGGGGGAGAACCACGACTGGCTCATGGACCTCACCACCTGCGCCACCAGGAGCATCGACGCCACCAGCAGCTTCGTCGACAGGGCCTTCTGGCACAGCGACCCGGCCGACCGCTATCTGGCGGCCCAGGACGACGCGATCAAGGAGCGAGGAGTGACGGTCAGGCGCCTGTTCATCGTGGCGCAGGCCGAGGAGATCGTCGAGGAGCTCACCGAGATCTGCGAACGCCAGAGGGACCTGGGCATCGACGCCCGGGTGGTGGCCATGTCGGATCTGCCGCCCAACGCCCCCAGGGAGATACGCGACGTCGTCATCTTCGATGCCGCGCTGTGCTACGAGGTGCACACGGACGTCCTGCACGGGAACGCCCGGACCACGCTGGACGCGCGCAAGTTCCGCCTCGCCGAACAGAAGAAGCGGTTCAACCAGCTCTGGGGGTACACCGAGTGAGCCGCGTGCCGACGAGCTGTGTCCTGGTGGGCACCTCGTGGCTCGGCTGGCGCTGGTGCTTCTTCATCGGCGTGCCCTTCGCCCTGCTCGCCATCGCCCTGCTCCAGCGCACACTGCACCTGCCCACCGTCCGCCGCGAGGCGAAGATCGACTACCTCGGTGCCTTCCTGATCGTCGCGGGTGTCTGCGCGCTGCTGATCTGGGTCACCCTCGCCGGGAACGAGTTCGCCTGGGCGTCGTGGCAGACCGCCGCGCTGACCGGCGGGGGAGTGGCGCTGCTGGTCCTCGCGGTCCTCGTCGAGGCGAAGGTCGCCGAGCCGGTCATTCCGCTCGGCATCTTCCGTAACCGGACCGTGGCGCTGACGACCGTCGCCAGCCTCCTTGTCGGTGTGGCCATGTTCGGCGGCACGGTCTTCCTGTCGCAGTACTTCCAGGCTCCCTGGGCAAGTCCCCGACGATGGCGGGTCTGATGAGCCTGCCGATGATCCTGGGCCTGCTGGTCTCCTCCACCGTCGCGGGCCAGATCATCAGCGCGACCGGCCGGTGGAAGACCTACCTCGTCGTGGTCGTGGAGCACGCCTACGGGGTCGCCACCGCCGAACTCTTCCTCGCGTCGCACCCCGTTCGCGGTGCTCGCGCTGATCGCCGTGCTGTTCATCAAGGAGAAGCCGCTCAAGAACACCAGCGGCATGGAGCAGCTCTCCGAGGAGTGGTCGGACGCCGGAAGGACGGCCCCGGGCGACGGCCCGCTCCCGCGCGTCGGCGCCGACGCCTGACGGAACGCCGGAGTCGTCGGCAGGGGGTACGTGTCCTCTGCCGACGGCTCAGGCCACGGCAGGGTGTGGTGGGAGCGTCGTCGCCTTCGAGGACGTGGCTGAGGGTCCGGGGTCAGACGGGGAGTACGAAGGGAGGGTGCGCGCCGTTGAGGAAGTAATCCCCGACGTCGCGGAGCCGGTGGGCCACGGGTTCGTACAGGGTGTGGGTCCGGGCATTGCGCCAGAAACGGTCGAAGCCCAGCCGTGAGGACGCGGAGCGGGCACCGATGATGTCGAGGGCACGGGCGGTGGACTCCTGCGCGGCCCTGGACGCGGCGGCTTCGGCCATGGCGACGAGGACGGAGATCTCCGCGTACTCGTCGTAGCCGAGTTCGTCACCACGGGACAGCCCGCCGTGCACGGCTTCCCGAGCCTGGTCGGCGAGGGCGGACGCGGAGCGGGTGAGCACGGTGAGTTCCCCGTACACGGTCAGCACCTGCGGGTCCTGAGGTGAGCCGACCGGCCAGTCCGGGTGCCAGAGGGACCGGCCGGTCCTGCTGTACTCACGGGCCTCGGCGAGCACTCCCTCCGCCATGCCGAGACGCAGTTGCACCGAAAGGAGACGCCCGACCGGCGACACCAGAGCGGTCAGCGGGGACAGAACGTCCTCGTCCGCGGCCAGCGAGCCCAGGACGTCGTCGGCGGCGATCCGCACGGCGTCGAACTCCACGCTTCCGCCGGCCGCGAGCCGTTGCCCGAAGGGGTCGGCGTCGCCGTCGATCACCACGCCCGGGAGAGCGGGATCGACCACGACGGCGAGTGGTTCGCCGGTGTCGGCCCGCACCGCCCGCACGGCGAGGCGGTCGGCGACCAGGACGCCGGCGGCAAAGCTCTGCCGGCCGGTCAGCGCATACCCGTGCGCGTCCCTGACAAGGGTCAGAGCCGGTTCCTGGCGCGCCAGGGCACCGCCCCAACACCACTCCTCCGCCGCGGACCGCTGCTCCAGCCGGGCGGCGAGAGCGGGCTCGGTGAAGAACCGGGCGCTCCACGACATGAAGTAGTGACAGGCGAGCAGTTGGCCTATCGCGCCGTCGGCCGCGGCGATCTCCCGGACCACCGCGTACGCCGTGAGCCAGTCCGCGCCGCCGCCCCCGAGCCCGGCCGGTACGAGGAGTGTCAGCAGCCCCGACTCGCGCAGCCGGGACACCTCGTCGAACGGGGGCTTGCCCGCCTGGTCCCTGGCCACGGCGTCCGTGGCCAAGTCGTCCGCGGTCTCGCGGGCCACGCGCAGCCAGTGAGCACTCCCGGGCCCGGTCCGGGCCGACTCCGCGTCGCAGCCGGACGGCGCAGGGGCAACGCCCATGGCAGAGGTCTCCTCAAGTCGATGGCTGAGGCACGCACGTCATCCTCTGCAGCGGTGCCGGGTGCCGTCAATGCTTTCCTAGTAATTCTATAGGGAAAGTAGGGAACGGGCGGAGCGCAGGGAACGGCGATATGTGGCCAATCGCGCTCGCCCCGCCGCGGCCAGCCGTTGCACCGGTGTGGGCGGCAGGGCCCGCGCGGCGCCCCGCGCGTAGTGGCGCTCGACATGGGACTGCCCCACACCGAGCACGGTGGTGACGGCGATGTACCAGAGAGTGGCGACCATCAGCAGCGGGATGACCTGGTAGGTCTGGTTGTAGACCAACTGCGCCGAGTACAGCAGGTCGTGCACCGCCGGCACGCTGACGATGCTCGTGCCCTTCAGGGTGCCGATCAGCATGTTGCCGGCGGTCGGCACGATGGAGCGCATCGCCTGCGGCACGACGATCCGCCGCAGGGTGCGCGCCTTTCCGATGCCCAGGGCCTGGGCGGCCTCCGTCTGCCCCGCGTCCACCGAGAGGATCCCGCCGCGTATCACCTCGGCGGCGTGGCGGCCTCGTGCAGGGTCATGCCGATGACGGCTGTGAGGGCGGGACCGAGCAGGTTCACCGTCTTGACGGTGACGAACTGCGGACCGAACGGGATGCCGAGACCGAGCGTCGGGTAGAGGGCGCCGATGTTGAACCAGAACAGCAGCTGCACCGGCAGGGGAGTGGACCGGAAGATCCACACATAACCCCAACTCAGCGTGCTCAGCACCGGGTTGGCGGAGAGCCGCAGCACGGCCAGCGGAATGCCGAGCAGGAAACCGAGCACCATCACCACCCCGGTCAGCCACAGGGTGAGCAGCAGCCCGTCGAGCACGGCGGCACGGAGTGAGGCCGGACGGCGAGACCAGCAGAAGGCTCTCCAGGGAGGGAAGCACGGCGTGGATACGGGGCCGGAGTCCGGTCAGGGCGTCATCACGCTCGCCACGTCCCTCAACGCGGTGCCCCTGATCGTATGGGGCCGACGCACACAGGTGTCAACCACACCCAGGGCCCCCAACTCCCGTCCGCCATCCGGGCCGTGGTTGACGGAACGTGAGTCGTCCTGCTCAAGTAGTCGCATGAACGCCGAGCAGCGCCTGGTCACCCGTGGCCACATCGACTTCGGTCGGGTGTGGTCCGCGGCGTGTTGCGCCTGACGCGGCAGCGGGCCGTCTGACCGGCCCTTCCCTGCCTCGGTGCCCCCGTCGCGGGCCGAGTCTTCCCTCTGACACACGCTGCCGCCGCCCCACCTCGTCCGGGGCCCGCACCCCGGCGTCATCACACCTGTTCTTCACCCGCATTCCCCTGCCCTGAGGCGCGTCGGACCCGACCGCGCCGAGGGCCGCCCCGCCGTGCCTTCCTGCCCCAGCGCCGAACCCGGCACGGCACCAGAGGACTTGAGGAAAGGCCATACCCATGCCCGTGGAGTTCCTTGGCATCGCCGCCACCAACGACGGTTCCGAAACCACCCAGCGCTCCGGCGCCGCCTTCGACAAGGAGTACACGCTCCGGCTCGCCCGGGCGCACGAGGACCACGGCTGGGACCGGGTGCTGTTCGCCTACGGCTCCGGATCACCCGACCCGGCGCCGGCCGCCGCCCATGTCGCGAGCAGGCTGGACCGTCTCCAGATCCTGCTCGCCCACCGGCCCAACGTCTCGTACCCGACCTTCGCCGCCAAGACCTTCGCGACCCTCGACCAGATCAGCGAGGGCCGCCTGACCGTGCACTTCATCACCGGTGGCAACGACCACGAACAGGGCCGCGAGGGCGACACCCTCGGCAAGGACGACCGCTACACCCGCACCCGCGAGTACATCCGCATCGTCAAGAAGATCTGGACGACGCACGAGCCCTTCGACCACGAGGGCGAGCACTACCGCTTCCACGACTTCGTCAGCGACGTCTTCCCGGTCCAGCAGCCCCGCCCGAACGTGTCGTTCGGCGGCTCGTCGCCCGCCGCGTACGCCGCCGGGGGAGCCGAGGCCGACGTCTACTGCCTCTGGGGAGAGCCGCTGGCGAAGACCGCCGAGCAGATCGAGGCCGTGAAGGCCGCGGCGAAGGCGGCGGGCCGCACCGATGTGCCGCGCATCCAGGTCGCCTTCCGCCCGATCATCGCCCCCACCGAGGAACTGGCCTGGGAGAAGGCCCACCGCACGGTCGGCGCCATCAGGGAGCGGGGCGCGGCCGGGCTCAAGCGGCGCCACCGTACAGGCGCCCCGCAGAACACGGGCTCGCAGCGGCTGATCGCCATCGCCGAGGAGGGCGAGCGCTACGACCGCGCCCTGTGGACCCCGACGGCCGCCGCGACCGGCGGCGCGGGCAACTCCAACGCCCTGGTCGGCACCCCGGAGACGGTCGCCCAGGCCCTGCTCGACTACTACGACCTCGGCGTCGACATCCTCTCCGCCCGCGGCTACGACCTGCTGGGCGACGCCATCGACTTCGGCCGGTACGTGATCCCCGTCGTCCGTGAGGAGGTCGCCAAGCGCGACGCCGAGCGGGCGGCCCGCGGGACACACACCCTCACGGCGGTGAACGGGTGACCTCCGCACCGGAACTGACGTTCATTCACGTCCCCGTCTCCGACCCCCGCGTCGAACCGCTGCTGCGCGAGCTGGGCCACGAGTACTCGAAGCGCTACGGCAAGGACGCGCACGCCGAGATCGCCCGCTACCCCGACGACGAGTTCACCGAACCGCACGGCGGACTGCTCCTGTTGCTGCTGGAGCGGGGCGAGCCCGTCGCGGGCGGCGCCTTCCGCCGGTACGACCTGGCCACGGCCGAGCTGAAGCGGATCTGGACCCACTCCGGCCACCGGCGGCGCGGTCTGGCCCGGCGGGTCGTCGCCGAGCCGGAGCGCGAGGCGGCCCTGCGCGGCTACCGGCGGATCTTCCTCACGACCGGCCCGCGCCAGCCCGAGGCCCGCGCCCTGTATCTGGCCGCCGGCTACACCCCCCTGTTCGACACCGAGGCCGACCCGGAGTCCATCGGCCCGCTGCCGTTCGAGAAACACCTCCGAGAGGGCCGCGACCAGTGAAGACCCGCACGATCAGGACCCGTCCGCGCGGCACCACCGCCCTCGCGCTCCTGCCAGCCCTGGCCCTGACGGCGTGCGGCTCCGGCGGCGCCACCGGCACCGGTCCGGCGGGCGCGCAGTCTCCCGCACCGACCGCCGACCCGGTCGCCGCCGTACACACGGTGGACTCCGTCGCCGCCCTGCTGCCCGCCGACGTACGCAGGTCGGGCACGCTGCGGATCGGCAGCTCCGTCGGGTCCCCGCCCGGGGCCTACTATCCGAACGGGCCCGGCAAGGCACCGGCGGGCCAGGACATCGACATCACCGACGCGGTGGCGAAGGTCCTCGGCGTGAAGCCGGTGCGGCAGGACGCCTCCTTCGAAACGATCCTGCCCGCCCTCGGGAGCGGCAAGTACGACGTCGGCGACACCACCCAGAAGGACAGCGGACTGGCCGAGCCGCTCGCCGACGCGCTGAACCACATCATCGGCAACGGCACGTACGCGAAGGTGCTGAAGCGCTGGGGCCTGTCCGGCGAGGCCGTGACCAGGTCGGAGACCAACCCGCCCGGCCTGCCGAAGACCGGTGGCTAGCCGTCCGCCGGCCCGCCGTCCTGCCCACCGACCGCTGAGGAGCACCCGACCATGTCCGACGTCCCTCTCGGGGTACTCGACCTCGTCCCGATCCCGTCCGGCTCCACAGCCGCCGAGGCACTGCACCACTCCGTCGACCTCGCCCGGCAGACCGAGCGGTTCGGCTACAGCCGCTACTGGTTCGCCGAGCACCACCTCAACCCGGGCGTGGCCGGCACCTCTCCGGCCGTGCTGCTGGCCCTGACCGCCGCCGCGACCTCCACGATCAGGATCGGCTCCGGCGCCGTCCAACTCGGCCACCGCACGGCCCTGTCCACCGTCGAGGAGTTCGGCCTGATCGACGCCCTGCACCCGGGGCGACTCGACCTGGGCCTCGGCCGCTCCGGCGGACGTCCCCCCGGACAGCCGGCGGCACCCCGCCCGACGGCCACTCCCGTCGTCGACGGGCGCACCCCCAACGGCCTGAAGATCCCGCCCCGGTTCTCGCCCGACCACCTGCGGGACTCACCACGCCTCAGGCTCCAGCAGCACCTGCTGCGGCAACCGGGCGCCCGCCACCAGGACTACGGCGAACAGATCGGCGACATCCTCGCGTTGCTGCGCGGCGACTACCGCTCGGCGGACGGGCTCGAAGCACACGCCGTCCCCGGAGAAGGCGCCGACGTGCAGGTGTGGATCCTCGGCAGCAGCGGCGGCGAGAGCGCCGACGTCGCGGGCCGCAACGGCCTGCGCTTCGCCGCCAACTACCACGTCAGCCCGGCCACCGTACTGGAGGCGGCCGAGGGGTACCGGGCCGCGTTCCTGCCGTCCGACCACCTCGACAAGCCCTACGTCAGCGTCTCCGCCGACGTCGTCGTCGCCGAGGACGACGACACCGCCCGCGAACTGGCCACCGGCTACGGCCTGTGGGTCCACGGCATCCGCACCGGCGAGGGCGCCATCGCCTTCCCGACCCCCGAACAGGCCCGCGCCCACGACTGGACCGAGCAGGACCGGGCCCTGGTCGCCGACCGCGTCGACACCCGGTTCGTCGGCTCGCCCGGGCGCGTGGCCGACCAGCTCGAACAACTGCGGGAGGCCACCGGCGCCGACGAGCTGCTCGTCACCACCATCACCCACGGCCACGCCGACCGGGTGCGCTCGTACCGGCTCCTCGCGGAGGAATGGCAACGCCGGTGAGCCGCCAGGGCGACGCCCGGCTCGACGTCGTCGAAGAGGTACTCGTCGGACGCGGTCACAACCTGACCGCATCGCCTGCGACGGTGATCGGGCAAGCCGCCCGGGCCCCTCGAACCACGGGTCGGCACACGACTCGAAGGCCGAGGTGCTGCATTGACCGTTCTCGACGCCCGGGCGCTCAACCGCGCCGCCCTCGCACGGCAGTTGCTCCTCGACCGCGCCGACCTGCCGGTCCTCGACGCCGTCGCGCACCTGTGCGGTCTCCAGGCGCAGGAACCGCAGGAGCCGTTCATCGGGCTCTGGTCCCGGCTGCGGGCGTTCGACCCCGTGGTGCTGTCGGAACTGCTGACCGGGCGGCGAGTGGTGCGGACCCATCTCATGCGCCGCACCGTCCACCTCGTCACCGCCGACGACCTCGTGGCCTGGCGGGCCCGCCACGACGCGATGCTGCGCCAGCGGGTGCTCGGAACGTACCGCCGCGAGCTGGAGGGAGTGGACCTCGGCGAACTCGCGGCGGCGGGGCGGGCGGTCATGGCCGACGGCGAACCCCGCTCCATGGGCGACCTAGCGCGAGCCGTCGCCGGCCACTGGCCCGCGGCAGGGCCCCGGCCACTGGGCGAAATGCTGGTCGCCGGCCTGCTGCCCATGGTGCAGCTGCCGCCGCGCGGGCTGTGGCGCACGACGGCGGGAGTGCGTTACGCCCCGGTCTCCTCCTGGCTGGGCCGCGAGATCGACCCCCCGGTGCCGGACGACTCCGATCCCGTGGGGCAGACGCTGGTACGGCGTTACCTGGCCGCGTTCGGACCCGCCGCCTCGGCCGATCTGCGCGCCTGGTGCGGACTGGCGGGACTGCCGGCCGCGGTCTCCGCCCTGCGCGAGGAACTGGTCGCCTTCCGGGACGAGCGCGGCCGGGAACTGCTGGACCTCCCCGACGCGCCGCGCCCCGACCCCGACACCCCCGCTCCGGTGCGGTTCCTGCCGGCGTTCGACAACGCGATCCTCGGCTACCACGACCGCGGCCGGATCATCGACGACGCCCACCGCGGCCTGTCGGTCGAAGGCGCCCGCGTCGTCCTGGTCGACGGCCGGGTCGCCGCGACCTGGAGCGTCGAGACGGACACCGTCCTGGTCACCCCGCTGCGCCGCTTCTCACGGGCCGACCGCGAGTCCGTCGGCGAGGAAGGACGGGCGCTGGCGTCCTTCCTGTCCGGCGGCGAGAGCGACCGGGTGCGGATCGCCGCGTCTTCCGGCTGAGTGATACGCCGACAGGGGCCCGATTCAGGCGCACACTGGAAGGGTGCTGCCGGTGCTCACGAGGGGGTGTCGGCGATGGGAACCTCAGAACGTGTGACCGTGCGGTGGTGGCGGTGGCGGCGCAACGCGCTCAAGCGGCGTATCGACGTCGTCGAAGCCTGGGTCGTGCTCGCCGGCTGGGTGCTCGCCCTGCTCGGCGGTGTGTGCGCGGGCCTGATGGCGGCGGGCGCGGTCGGGCAGGCCGTCGAAAAGCAGCAGGCCGAGAGCCGTCGGGTCTCCGCGGTCGCCGTCGAGGACGCGCCGGGCCCGTCACCGGCCCGCGCGGCGAGCGACCACCGGGTGTGGGCCAAGGTGCGGTGGACCGCGCCGGACGGCTCGACGCACACGGAGCAGGCACGGGTGCCGCCCCGCACTCCCGTCGGAAGCACGATTCCCGTGTGGGTGAACAGGAGCGGTGACCTCACGACCCCACCGGTGTCCGGGGGCGAGGCCTGGCTGCACACGACCGTGGGCGGCGGTCTGGCAGGAGTCCTCGCGGGCGGGATGGTGCTGGGCGCCGCCTGGCTGACACGACTGTCCCTGGACCGGCGGCGGATGGCGCAGTGGGACGCGGAATGGGAGCGGATCGACACGCGCCGCGGCTGGAAGACGGGCTGACCGGGCACCGGCGGTGACGCCTGCGTCGCGCTTCCGCGTGGCGGGCAGTGCGAGTGCGGCCGTGCGCCGCCGGCCGACGAAGTCTGCCGGATGCCGGCCTCCGTGTGGCGGGCGCGGGAGTGCGGCTGTATGCCGTCGTCCCGTGGGGACTTTCGCCCGACGCTTCCGCGTGGCTGGCCGGGGGACGGCCGTGCGCCGCTGGCCCGTGGCGCTTTTGCGTGGCGGGGGAAGAGAGATCAGCCGTACTCGTCGGCTCGCGGAGTCTGCCGCGCGCCGGGCCTTCGTAGGGTGGGCACACCCGGCCGTGCGCCGCCGGTGTGCGGGTGCGCGCGGGGTATACGAACGGCGGCGATGGGAGCGCAGCTCTACCCCGTCGGCCCGCGAGGTCTGCCGAGCACCGCGCTCCCGCAGGTCCAGGCGGCCCGCCAGGCAGGCGCTCCCGTCGTCAGCCCCAAGGTCCCCCGAACTTCGCTCGTGTCCGTGCGCGGGTCCGCCGCCGGTCACGTGCGGCCGACGATGTCCTGGTCGTCGATGGTCTCGTGGGCGCTCGGTGGAACAGGTGCCGATGCTGCGCGGGTGGTCCCCTTGCGGCGCAGTCGGCCGGTCAGGACGGTGGCCACGGGCTCGGTGTAGCGCGCGGTCAGAGGGCCGAGGAGGACCAGGATGAGGACGTACGCCGTGGCCAGGGGGCCGAGGGAGGGCTCGATGCCGGCCGTGACGGCGAGCCCGGCGATGACGATGGAGAACTCGCCGCGGGCCACGAGCGTGCCGCCGGCGCGCCAGCGGCCCTTGGGCCCGATCCCGGCGCGGCGCGCGGCCCAGTAGCCGGTGGCGATCTTCGTCGCGGTGGTGACGGCCGCCAGGGCGAGGGCCGGCACCAGCACGGGCGGGATGCTGGCCGGGTCGGTGTGCAGGCCGAAGAAGACGAAGAACACCGCGGCGAACAGGTCCCGCAGCGGCGCGAGCAGGCTCGTCGCGCCCTCGGCGACCTCGCCGGACAGCGCGATGCCCACCAGGAAGGCGCCCACGGCCGCGGACACCTGGAGTTGCTGTGCGAGCCCGGCGACCACCAGCGTCACGCCGAGCACCACCAGCAGCAGTTTCTCGGGGTCGTCGCTGGAGACGAAGCGGGAGACATGGCGGCCGTAGCGCACCGCGAGGACGAGCACGAGCGTGGCCACGCCCAGGGCGATGGCCAGCGTGACGGCGCCCGCGGCCAGACCCACCCCGGCCAGCAGGGCGGTGACGATCGGCAGGTAGACCGCCATGGAGAGGTCCTCGAGGACCAGGATGCTCAGGATGGCCGGGGTCTCGCGGTTGCCGAGCCGCCCCAGTTCGCCCAGGACCCTGGCGATGACGCCGGAGGAGGAGACCCAGGTGACACCGGCCAGCACGACGGCCGCGACCGGGCCCCAGCCGAGCAGCAGGGCGAGCACCGCACCGGGCAGGGCGTTGAGGACGGCGTCGACGACCCCGGCCGGATAGTGGGTCTTGAGGTTGGAGACGAGGTCGGTGGCCGTGTACTCCAGGCCCAGCATGAGCAGCAGCAGGATGACACCGATCTCGGCGCCGATGGCGACGAAGTCCTCGCTGGCGACCAGCGGCAGCAGTCCGCCCTCGCCGAAGGCGAGCCCGGCCAGCAGGTAGAGAGGGATCGGCGAGAAGCTGAAGCGCCCGGCGAGGCGGCCGAGCAGCCCGAGCCCGAGGATGAGACAGCCGAACTCGATCAGGAACACCGCGGAGGAGTGCATGGCGGGGTCACTCCCGCCCGAGTATCTCGGCGGCGGCCTCCACGCCCTCGCGGGTCCCGATGACGATGAGCGTGTCACCGCCGGCGAGCCGGAAGTCCGGCGTGGGGGAGGGGATCGCCTCGGCCCTGCGCAGCACCGCCACGATGGACGCGCCGGTGTCGGTGCGGATCCGGGACTCGCCCAGCAGCCGGCCGTTCCAGTGCGAGGAGCCGGACAGTTCGATCCGCTCGGCGACGAGCCCCAGGTCGGTGGTGGACAGCAGGTTCGGCGTGTGGTGCGCGGGCATCAGCGCGTCGATGAGCGTCGCCGCCTCCTCCGTCGTCAGACGCACCGACAGGTCGCAGGCGTCCGGGTCGTCCTCGCGGTAGGCGCTGATCGTCCGGTGGCCGTCGCGGTGGGCGACCACGGACAGGCGGCGGCTGTCCCGGGTCGTCAGGTCGTAGCGGACACCTATGCCCGGCAACGGCGTACTGCTGAGGCGTGGCGCGCTCATGTCTTCCCCCTTCGGTCGGCGTGCGCGTTCCCGATGACTCGCCTGCGGGGGCCGCGCCCGGACGAGCGCCCAGATCCGGCCTGTGAGCTCATCCTAGGCGGCCGTGCGGGACCGTACCCGTCCTGCATGTGCTACCTGGAGGGCGCCGGGACGGGGGATCCGGACGGGACGGGAGTGGCCGTGGGCAGCCTCGCGGTCGCCCCCTCAACCTGCCGCACGGTGCCCGTCCCCGGCCGGGTGCCCGTGCCCGCGCCGGCGGACAAGTGGGACCACGCTCCCAGCGCCAGAGCCACGGCGGCGGCGGTGGCGGCGACCCGTCCCACGCGCCGGGCCTTGGCACGGCGGTCCAGGTCGCGCCAGGGCACGCGGACCCACAGGTCCTCCGGCTGCCACAGGTCACCGACGGCGTACGGGGGTTGGAGCCGCCGTCCCGCCGCCCGCTCCTGCGCGGAGGGCTCCCTGGGCGCGGAGGCACGTATGGCCTGCTCGCTGTCCGTGAGGAACCTCAGCCACACGCCGTCCGGGATCGGGGGAGTGCCGTCCGGCTCGTCGGGCGTTCCCCGTCCGCCGCCCGGCCCTTCGGTGGTCACGTCCCGTCATCTCCTCTCCGGCCATCGGCCCGCATCACCGCGCCGCGCATCACTGCGCAATGCAAGATCAGTATGCCGCCCGGTGTGCGAGGCCGCCCCTTCACGGGTGCTCGCGCAGCGCGTCCGGGACCGACTCGGTACCGCTGTGTGCGATGAGGCCCGGCTGCGGCGCGCAGGCGGCAGCGGAGCCGCCGCGGGGAGCGCGCCGTGGGGGCGGAAGCGCTCGCGGCCTCTGCCCCCACGGGTGTCAGACGACGGCGGGTGCCTCCGGCAGGACGTGGTCGCCGACCTTGTCGGTGCTCAGGCAGAGCGAGCAGACGACGGCGTCGTGTGTCAGGCAGGCGGCCACGTCCGGCCGCTCGAACCGCTGCCGGCACACGTGGCACTCGTAGGTGACGGCGCTGGGGTTGCCGTCCTCGTCCAGGAGCGGCTCGGCGATGCCGTCGTCGGTGCGGCGCAGGTAGTACCTGCCCTTGGTCACCACGGCCATCAGCGGGGTGAGGACGAACGCGATGACGGCCGCCGCGACGGGGGAGTACGGCTGGAGGGTGTCGCCCAGCGCGTGGAAGTACATGGCGATGGACAGCCCGGAGGCCGCGACGAAGGCGACGACCCCGACCGGGTTGACGGCGTAGAGCATGCCGCGGCGGAACTCGGGGGCGTGCGGGGACAGCTTCAGCACGTACTTGTTGATGCCGATGTCGGTGGCCACGGTGACCACCCAGGCGATCGCGCAGTTCGAGTAGAAGCCCAGGATGCTGTTGAGGAAGCTGAACATGTCGGCCTCCATCAGGGCGAGCGCGAAGCCCAGGTTGACCAGGACGAACACCATCCGGCCCGGGTAGCGCCTCGTGACCCGGGTGAAGGAGTTGGTCCAGGCGAGGGAGCCGGAGTACGCGTTCGTCACGTTGATCTTGATCTGGCTGATCACGACCAGGGCCACGGCCAGCGGGAGGACGAGCCAGGACGGCATCATCGCGTCGAAGGCGTGCTTGAACTGCTGGATCGGCTCGGGCGCGGCAGCGGGACCGACCTCGGCGATGATGTAGACCGCGAGGAACACCCCGATGGCCTGCTTCAGCGCGCCCAGCACCACCCAGCCCGGGCCGGCCATCACCACGGCCGTCCACCAACTCCGCTTGTTCGCCTGGGTCTTGGGCGGCATGAAGCGCAAGTAGTCGATCTGCTCGCCGATCTGCGCGATCAGCGACAGACACACGCCCGCGCCCAGCAGCACGGAGGCGGTGTTGACACCGCCGTCCCCGTCGGTGCCCGCGTAGGCGAGGAAGCGGTCGACGGTCCCCGGGTCGGTGGCGACCAGGTAGACCAGCGGGCCGACCATCAGCAGCAGCCAGATCGGGGTGGTCCACACCTGGAGCTTGCTCAGCGCCGTCATGCCGTAGATGACGAGGGGGATCACCATGAGCGTGGACACCAAGTAGCCCAGCCACAGCGGCAGTCCGAGGCCCAGCTTCAGGCCCTGGGCCATGATCGAGCCTTCGAGGGCGAAGAAGATGAAGGTGAAGCTGGCGAAGATGACGCTGGTGAGCACCGAGCCGAAGTAGCCGAAGCCCGAGCCGCGCGTGATCAGGTCCAGGTCGATGTTGTAGCGGGCCCCGTAGTAGGCCAGCGGGAAGCCGGTCACGAAGATGACGACGGCGGCGACGGCGATCGCGAGCAGCGCGTTGCCCGTCCCGTGGGCCAGACCGATGCCGGCGCCGATGGAGAAGTCGGCCATGTAGGCGATGCCGCCGAGCGCGGTCGTCGCCACCACCATCGGGGTCCAGCGCCGGTAACTGCGCGGCGCGAAGCGGAGCGTGTAGTCCTCGAGGGTCTCCTTGACGGCCTGGTCGGCGCCCGGTGCTGCCTTCTGCGCGGGTCCCGGCTCGGCGACCTCGGCCAGTCGTGGCTCGGTACTCATGCCACGCCTCCTTGCTGCGGGTTGGGGACTGACAAGGCAGGCACGGTAGGCAGTGGTCGTTACCCCTAAATACTTCCTCCGTGAAGGGAATGTTTCGGAGGCATCTCATGGGATGCCCGGCGCGCTTCGCGGCGCCCCGAGCACCATCAGCACCACCCGGACACCGATGACTCCTCGAAGGAGTCGGCGGCCGCGCGAAAAGGGCCCGTGCACAGGCACGGGCCCTTCTGGTCAGCTGTGTCCGGCGGGACGCCTACGTGCGGTCACCCTTCGGCTTGCCCCGCTGGTCGGGGGTGCCGTGCGGCGGCGGGCTGAACGGCTGCGGGGACGTGGCGGGCGACACCGGAGAGCCTCCGTGCCCCTCGCCCGACTCGGGACGCAGGGCGCCCGGATCACCGGACGTCGGCTCCGCTCCCTCGCGCAACTGCTCGAGGCGGGACCCCAGCAGCTCGGTCACCGGCAGCCGGTCGGCGTGCGACCGCTCGTACGCCAGCAGTTCCTCCACCTCGTCCGCGGACAGCGACCGCACACGGCTCTCCAGGCCGCCGATCGGCAGGTGGTCGTAGTCCGGCAGCGGCAGCGTGTTGCGGGCGGGATCGGCCATGGTTCTCACTTCCCTGTGTACGACGTATGCGGCGTGTTCACGTACGACGTGGGGTACGGAGCGCAAGTCCGCGGGGAGCGGTGATCAGCGGCCGCCCGGGCCGCCGCTGCCGAACGAGCCGCTGCTGCCCTCGTTCCAGCGGGGACGCTCCTGGGTCGCGCTCCTGCGGTCGCTCTGGTTGCCGTGCGTCTTCAGCTCGTGCGGCGTCAGACGGTCCTGGCTTCTCGGCACCTCCTCGGGCTCCCGGCGCTCACTCGTCTCGCGGACCGGGCCGCCGTCGGGCAGTCGCGGCTGCTCGTCAGGCTTCGGTGTGGGCAGCTCCCTGCGCTTGACGCGAACGCCGAGGACGAAGGCCCCCAGCAACAGGGCCACGACCACCACACCCGCCACGATCAGCCCGATGCCGAGGGCCCCGCGGCCCGCGGCCATCTCCATCCATGCGCTAGTCATGGCACGCGGGTACCCCTGGTCCTCACCATGAACCGGCTCACCTGGACGCCGAGGAGGACCGTGCGGACGAACGCGAGGACGACCGCGAGGACGGCTGCGAGGACCTGGTCCGCGAGCGGTTCTCCTTGCGGACGGCGTCCAGCAGCTCCGCCTTCGACATGCGCGACCGCCCCTCGACACCCAGCCGCTTCGCCAGGTCGTACAGGTGCTCCTTCGAGGCCCGTTCGTCGACGCCCTCGCCGCTGCGGCCGCCCTGCTGCCGGGGCCGGGCCGAGCGCGGGTCCGACGGTGCCTTGCGGCCGCCCTCCTTGCGCTCCCAGTGGTCGCCGACCTTCTCGTGAGTGTGCTTCAGCGCCCCGAAGGCCACGCGGTGCGCGCGCTCGCCCTCGCCGTACTGTTCCACGGCCGAGTCGTGCGCCTTGATCCAGGTGCGCTGCGCCTCCTCGGCGGACCGCTCCAGGGTCGACGGAAGTTCCTGTCGCCCGGGCATGTGACTCACCTCCGTGCGTCGTCGTTCCCGGGCCTGCCGGGTGCCCGGCCGATGGGGCCGAAAACCGCACGGAACCCTTGGCGACACCGGGTTTGACCGGCATCGGCGGGGCTACCCGCGCGGTGTGACGACATCCCAGCAGGAGCTGTTCCGGTTCCTGGAGGACCGCTTCGCCTGTGCCCAGGCGTGCACCGAGTGCGCTCGGGCGTGCGCGTTGCGCGCAAGCCTCGTGGATCCCGACGGCACCGAGAACCAGGAACTCGTACGACGCAAGGGCATCATGTGCGCGGAGGTCTGCGACGCGACCTGCCGTGTGCTGTCCGAGCAGAACCAGGTGGACGAGACCAGCATCCGCGTCCAGGTGGAGTGGTGCCGGACCGTGTGCCTGGAGGCCGCACACGTCTTCGACCGGCAGGCGGGGGCGGAGGACTCGGCGGCGGCGTGCCGTGCGTGCGCGCGGGCGTGCACGGACTTCCTCGCGACGCTGAACTGAGGAGGCCGCACGCATCGGGCTGGATCGGGGACGTGACCCGACGCTCGCCATTCCCAATTTCTGAAACACGTTCTACGGTGTGCGCCGACAGGACCGGCCTTGGGAGCCTGGAGGCGCCGTGCACCTCGAATACACGCCCGAGCAGCAGCGGCTGCGCACCGAACTGCGCGCCTACTTCGCCGAACTGGTCCCTGACCACGCGTACGCCCGGCACGGCGACCCGGCCGCCCAGAAGCGGTTCTACCGCGAGACCATCCGGCGGCTCGGCGCGGACGGCTGGCTCGGGGTGGGCTGGCCCGAGGAGTACGGCGGGCGCGGCCTGACCGCGATGGAGCAGTTCATCTTCTTCGACGAGGCCGCCCAGGCCGGCGTCCCGTTGCCGCTCATGGCGCTGAACACCGTCGGCCCGACGATCATGCAGTACGGCACCGAGGAGCAGAAGGCGTACTTCCTGCCGAGGATCCTCTCCGGCGCGATCGACTTCGCCATCGGCTACAGCGAACCCGGCGCGGGCACCGACCTCGCGTCACTGCGGACCCGCGCGGTGAGGGAGGGCGACGAGTACGTCGTCAACGGCCAGAAGATCTGGACGACCAACGGCGACACGGCGGACTGGGTGTGGCTGGCGGTCCGTACGGATCCCGCCGCCCCGCCGCACAGGGGCATCACCATGCTCCTGGTGCCGACCACCGACCCCGGCTACTCCTGCACCCTCATCAACACCCTCGCCTCGCACGACACCACGGCCAGCTACTACGAGAACGTCCGCGTCCCCGTCTCCCACCGGGTCGGCGCCGAGAACCAGGGGTGGCGGCTGATCACCAACCAGCTCAACCACGAACGCGTGACCCTGGCCGCCCACGGCACCATGGCGATCCGCGCCCTGCACGACGTGCAGCGCTGGGCGATGGAGACCAAGCTCGCCGACGGCCGCCGCGTCGCCGACCTGCCCTGGGTGCGCCGCCTCCTGGCCCGGACCCACGCCCGGCTGGACGCGCTGAAGCTGCTCAACTGGCGGATGGTCGGCGCGGTCCAGGACGGCACCCTCACCCCGCAGGACGCCTCCGCCGTCAAGGTGTACGGCTCCGAGGCCCGGCGCGACGCCTACGCCTGGCTCATGGAGATCGTCGCCGCTCCCGGCGCGCTGAAGGAGGGCTCGGCGGGCGCGGTCCTGCACGGTGAGCTGGAACGCGGCTACCGTTCGGCGGTCATCTTCACCTTCGGCGGCGGCAACAACGAGATCCAGCGGGAGATCATCTCGTGGCTCGGCCTGGGGATGCCGCGGGTACGACGCTGACCCAGTAGGTGCGGAGCGGCACGGCGGGAAGATCTACTACCCGACGGTGGCTCGCCTCGTTCGGGTTCGTCGTCATCGGTATCGACACCAACATGGGAGGGGGCGGCGCCATCAGCGCGGCCGAGCGGCGGCCGTCGCTGAAGGCCGCCGTCCCGCTCGCACCCTTCCCTCCCGAACGGCACCATCACCAGCGCCCGGTCCGGCCTGTTGCCTGGAGGACGATCCTGCGCAGCCCCTCACGCCGGTTGTGCCCGGGTGAGCCTTTCGACCCGGTCGTGCAGGCGCGCCACGTGGTGCTCCGACTCCGGCTTCATCAGGACGCTGCGCAGGACGCGCGCGCCGTCGGCGTCCGCGGTGACCTTCGGGTGGCGTGCGGTGAATGCCTCGCGGTCCGCCTTGAGGGTGCTCAGGTACACCGGCTCGGGATCGGCCATGCCGTCCGCCAGAACGCGTGCCGACGCCGCGTCGACGGAGGTGAGGGCTGCCGGTTCCACCGCTGGGAAGTACGTGACGATGTCGAGCTCCGGCTCCTGGTACAGCTCCAGGGCGTCGGACGCGCTGATCAGCTCGGACCACCGCAGGGCGGCCCGGCGGCCGGCCCCGAGGACCCGGCCGAGACCGTCGGGCGTGGGCGGGAGCAGCTGGAAGGTGAGCCACAGGGCGGCGGCCGAGGCACCGGCGCGGGAGCACTCCAGGCTGATCTCTCCCAGGTGGAGCTCGGTGGAGGTGAAGTAGGTGTACGGCGAGTCGTGGAGGTAGAAGCGGCCCACCTCGGGGTCGCGGAAGAGGACGGCACCGCAGCCGTAGGGCTGGAGCCCGTGCTTGTGCGGGTCGACGACGACCGAGTCGCACCGGGCGATCGCCCGCCAGGGCTCGGGGGCGAGGCCCTCGGGTCCTTCGGCGCCGGCCAGCAGGGTGAAGAAACCGCCGTAGGCGGCGTCGACGTGGAGTCGGACGCCGTAACGCTCCTTGAGGGGCAGGGCCTCGTGGACCGGGTCGACGGCCCCCAGCCCGGTGGTTCCGGCGGTCAGTACGACCGTGCCCACCCGGTCGCTGCGCAGCAGGTCCTCCAGCGCGTCGAGGTCCAGGCGCCCCCGGTCGTCCGCGGGGACCGCGTACCCCTCCATGCCCAGCACACGGCACATGCGGCCGTGGGTGTAGTGGGCGTCCGCGCTGTAGGCGATGCCACGGCCGGGGTGGAGCTCGCGGGCGACGAAAAGGGCTTCGAGGTTGGCGATCGTGCCGCTGGTGGTGAGGTGGCCGAGATGGGTGTCGTAGCCGAACATCGCGGCGAGCTGCGCGACGGCCTCGCGCTCCATGCGGGCGGTGGCGGGGCCGCCGTCCAGGGCGTGGTTGTTGGGGTTGATCAGCATGGCGGTCAGGTAGCCGATCACGGCCGCCGGGTGCGGGGGCTTGAGCATCTGTCCCGCGTAGTGCGGGTGGAAGAAGGGGTAGTTGTCCGTCAGCCGCCCGGTGAACTCCTCGAAGGCGGCGGCGAAGCGGTCGTCGTCGACGAGGAGGGACGGGTGCCGCTCGTAGGGCCCGAAGCCGTCGGCCCACTGCTGTATCGCGTCCTCGGCCCGGCCGAGCCAGTGCTGCAGGTCCACTGATCTCCCTCTTTCCTGCTCCGAGTGGTGAGTGCTGTGCCCACCATAGGATTTTGTTGAGCGCTCAGCAATTGATTAGTCAGCAATTGACTCAGCAGTAGGTGAAGAGGCAGTAAAGTCGGCCGGGTGAACCCCGTGAACCGAGACAACGACGAAGCCGTCCGCGCCGCCGGCAGCCCGCTCGTTCATGACTTCGGGCTGCTGATCAAGGCCGCCACCCGCCTGGAGCAGCGGATCGACACCGCCCTGCGCCAGGAGTGCGAAGTCAGCCACACGATGTTCGAGGTCCTCATTCGGCTCTGCAGGAAGCCGGACGAGGCTGTCTCACAACGCGAGCTCGCTGACGACCTCACGCTCACCAGCAGCGGCATCACCCGGCTGATCGACCGCATGGAGGGAGCCGGGCTGGTGCGGCGAGCGCCGGCCCCGGGGGACCGCAGAAGCGTCCTGGTCGAGTCGACCGATCACGGCAGGACGGTCTTCCTGCGGGCCGCCGCCGTGCACGCGCGGGTCGTCGAACGGTACTTCGTCGCGCCGGTGCCACCGGATGACTACGGGCGGCTCACCAGCTCGCTGAGCGAGATCCACGACGCCCTGCGCGACGCCTGACGTGTCACACGCCGGGCACTGCCGCGGCCCGCGCGTCCAGCACCAGCACCGCGACGTGCAGGGACGTGCACTGCAGGCCCGATTCCAGATCACAGCCGAGGAGCCGTTCGATGCTGTGGAGGCGCTGGTAGTACGCCTGCCGGGACATGCCGGCCTGTTTCGCCGCGACCGACTTGTTCCCCGCTGCCGCCAGATAGGCGCGCAGGGCGGGGAGCAGGTCACCGCCGTTGCGGTCGTCGTGCTCGATGAGACGCGTCAGCTGCCGTTCCGCGTACCGCTGCAGCCGCGTGTCCTCCCGCAGCACACCCAGGAGCTCGGGAAGCCCGACATCGGCGGCGACGTAGAACCAGCGGTCGGGTGAGGCGGGCGTGATGGCCTCGGCCGTCTGCTCGGCCTCCTGCCACGACCGGGCGATCCCGGAGAGGTCGGTCACACCGGGGCCGACGGCGACCACGGCCTTCGGGCCGAGCTCCTCGCGGCACATACGGCCGATCCGCTCCGCGACCGGCTGCCAGGCGCTGGCCTGCGCCAGGGCGAGGAGTACACCGATCCGGCCAGGGGCCGTCTCGCCGACCAGGGCGCGGATGCCGGTCTGCGCCATCGCCTTCGCGATCCGCTCGTCGAGGTGCTCGCCGGTGCCGGTGTGCGTGTGGCGGATGACCACGGCGAAGAGGCGGTGCCCGAGGGTCGGCAGCCCCAGTGCCTCGGCACGTGCGCGGGCGTCCGCGGGGGAGCGGAAGCGTCGTTCGTACAGGTCCCGCAGCACCGAGCGGTGGGCCCGGCGCTCCCACCAGGCCGGCCCGGCCAGCCGCGCCATGCTCAGGGCGACCGCCGCGCGCTCCAGGACCAGGACGTGCTCCGGGTCGGGCTCCGCGTTCAGCCGGCCCTCCAGCAGGACCAGCCGCCCCCACGGCCCTTGATGGTCCTGCACGGGCGCGATCAGCCATCCCTCCGGGCCGCTCGGCGTGATCTTCTCCGGGGTCGGCGCGGCCCGGGACCGCCGCGACCAGGCCGACACCACCGGCTCGTACGGCCGGCCGAGCAGCTCGCACATCAGGACCCGGTGGGTGAGGTCCTCCAGCACCACGGGGGCTCCGGTGAGCTCCGCGGTGGTGTGCACCAGCTCCTCGGGGTCCGCGCCCCGCAGGGTCAGGGCGGTGAAGATGTCCTGGATGTCACGCCCGCGGCGCAGCAGCGCCCCATGGGCGTCGAGGATGAGCGCGTGCACCGCCTGTGTGACGTCGATGAACCGGACGCCGCGGGCCAGCTCGATCAGCGGCACCTCACGGGCACGGCAGGCCGCCACCAGCTCGTCGGGCACCTTCTGGTACCGGTACCCGAGCTCCACGATCAGGCCGGCCGCGCCGACGTCGGCGAGCTGGTCGACGTAGCCACGCAGCTCGGAGGCGTCCTCGGGATAGGGCATGCCGGTCGTCAGGACCAGCTCGCCGCCCTCGAGGAAATCGGCGGGGTTGAGCAGTTCGGTGACGTGCACCCAGCGCACCGCACGGTTCAGCTGTGACTCACCGGCCAGAACGCGCGGCATCCCCTCGGCCAGCACAGGGAGGCGCAGAACCTCCGTGATGGTCGGGAAGTGCCCGGTTGCGGGACGTCTGGGCGGCATAGGGAGTGCTTTCGTCCGAAGGGTCGGGGGTCACCTTCGCACCGGCACATCATCGTGACAAGAGGGGCAAGGCACTTTCCGTGGCCGGCGAGCTTCCCGTGACACATCGTCTCGATAAGGTCCCGAGGCGGAACAGAGTGTGGCTTGACCTGCGTGTTCGCCTGGGTCGAGAGTGAACGCCATCCCCAAGGGACCCGAATCGAAGGGGTCCGCACGGTGTCCCCACCGTGCCGGGACATCACTGAAACCCAGGCCGCACCCGGTGAAAGGAGCGACCTCATGCGCATCCCGAAGCGCGTCGCCGTGATCGGTGCCGGCAGCATGGGCAGCCAGGTCATGTGGCGACTGGCCGCCCGCGGGGCCGAGGTCATCGGCTACGACCGGTACGCGCCGGGGCACGACCGTGGCGCGGCCGGGGGCGAGAGCCGCATCTTCCGCGCCGTGCACCTCGGTGACCCCGGGTACATTCCGCTGCTGGGGCTCGCCGACCGGATGTGGGACCGGCTCCAGCGCGAAACCGGCCTCGCGCTGCGACGCCGCAGCGGATGCCTGGTGATGGGCGAGACCGCCTCGCCGTCGATGCGCCTCCTCCTCTCCGCCAGCTCCGCCCACCGGCTGGATCACGAGGTACTGGACCGCGAGGAACTCGCCCGCCGTTACCCGCAGCACCGCCTCCCGGACGGGCACACCGCCGTCCTCGACCGCGAGGGCGCCATCATCAGGCCCGAGGCGTCGGTCCAGGCCGCCGCCGCCCGCGCCGAGCAGCTGGGAGCCCGGCTGCACCGCTACACCCCGGTGCGCGAGATCGTCCCCGCGGCGGGCGGCGGGGTGCACATCGTCACCGACCACGGCACGGACCGCGTCGACACCGCCGTGGTGACCGTGGGCCCCTGGATCAACACCCTGCTCCCGGACCTCCCACGGTCGGTGGACATCCGCCGGCTGATCAGCTCCTGGCACATCCCCACCCGCCACGACTGGTTCGCGGGCGGCGCCCCCGCCTTCGTGCGCAGTACACCGCACGACTGCTACGGGCTCCCGTCGCCGGACGGCATCTCCGTCAAGCTGGGCCTCTCCCTCGCCCGTTATCTGCCGGTACCCGACCCCGAACGGGTCGACCGCACGGTCTGCCCGGAGGAACTCGCCACCTTCCGGGAGCTCATCGGCGAGCTGATGCCCGATCTGAACCCCGACCCCATCAGGCTGTCGGTCTACATGGAGGGCTATACGGCGTCCGGGAACCCGCTCGTGGGTCATCTCCC
>NZ_WWIQ01000059.1:317610-317901 GCF_009862985.1 Streptomyces sp. SID5464
GACGACATCATCGTCATGGCCGGATTCTCCGGCAGCGGCTTCAAGCTCTCGCCCGCGATGGGCGAGATCGCCGCCGACCTGGCGCTCGACGGCACCACAGACCACCCCGTCGGCTTCCTCGCACCGGCCGGCGTCGGCGCCGCCTGAATCCAGCAACCTCCCCTTCCATTCCGGCAAGTCCGCCTCAGGCGTGCCCGAAAAAGGCGCACCGGCCATCACCAACTCCCCGCAGCCAAGACAGGAGCATCCTCATGCCCATTCCCTCGCTTCAGTTCCGCCCGAAGTACGTCT
>NZ_WWIQ01000006.1:0-149555 GCF_009862985.1 Streptomyces sp. SID5464
TCTTGCGTTTCCGACTCTATCAGATCCTTTTCTCGATCCGATTCCCTGTCGGCGGGATTTGCCGGGTGGGCCTTGGCTTTCGCTCGTCGGCCTTTCGACATTCACTACGCTAACCGATTCCCCGTCCAACTCATAATCGAGTCCGTCGGCGTCGAATTCAGGCATGCAGGCACGCCGAATTCGCCCCCGCTGAGGGGAGTCGCTAGGTAGTGGGTTGGCCGCTTCCGGCTGCTGGCGAATGCCGTACCCGGGTCAAGCGGCTCGGGCTACATTACGCATCTTGCGGGGACGCGTCAACTTCGGCGGCGCCTCGGGACATGGGCCCGATAGGGGCTCACCGTCGGGTCGTTGGCGATCCAGAAGCGCCAGGGGTGGATGTCGCCGTTGCCGCCGTCGCCCGCCACTCCGGTGCGTGGGCCATTGCGTACCTGGTCACGGGGTACGGGCGTGCCCGTGAAGACCTTCAGGGGTGTGGCACCGGAGGTGCAGGCGTCCGTGCCGTCCAGGGAGCGGTCCACGCCGAGGGCCGTTGCCAGACGGGCCGGGCCTTTGGCCAGTTCCTTGTCGTTGCGGGCCGAGAGTCGACGGGTGCGGGCCAGTTCGGCGCCCTCGACGATCTCGCCGGCGCGGAGCAGGACCGCGCTCGCCTTGCCCTCGGGACCGCACACCAGGTTCATGCAGAACCACATGCCGTAGGTGAAGTAGACGTAGACGTGCCCGGGAGGACCGAACATCACGCCGTTGCGGGCCGTGCGGCCGCGATAGGCGTGGGAGCCGGGGTCGTTCTCGCCGTCGTAGGCCTCTACCTCTGTGAGGCGGAGGGCGATCGGACCGTCCGGGGTGGTGCGTACCAGGATGCGGCCGAGGAGGTCGGGGGCGACATCGAGGACGGGCCGGTCGAAGAACTCCCTGGACAGGGGCGTACGGTCGGGGGTCGCGATCATGCCGTCCGAGGGTACTGGAGACGGGTGGTACGGCGGGGTGGCCTCAGGGCACCGGCCTTGCCAGGGTGAGGGCGTGGAACCGGCCACGGCCGGATCGCGTTTGTATGGATCAAGGATCCACCCGTAGTGGGCGAGAGGGAGAGACATGGCGTTCAAGAAGCTGCTCGCGAGCCTGGGGGCCGGCGGGGCTTCGGTCGAGACGGTGCTGCACGAGGTCAACGTCGTCCCGGGCGGTGTCGTCCAGGGTGAGGTGCGGATCCAGGGCGGGTCGGTGAACCAGCAGATCGAGGGGCTCTCGGTCGGGCTCCAGGCCAAGGTCGAGGTGGAGAGCGGCGACCAGGAGTACAAGCAGGACATCGAGTTCACGAAGTCGCGGCTGGGCGGGGCGTTCGAGCTTCAGGCGAACGCGGTGCACGCGGTGCAGTTCGGTCTGGAGATTCCGTGGGAGACGCCGATCACGACGATCGACGGGCAGGAGCTGCGCTCGATGCATATCGGGGTCTCCACGGAGCTGGAGATCGCGCGGGCGGTGGACTCCGGTGACCTGGACCCGATCAAGGTGCACCCGCTGCCGGCGCAGAAGGCGATCCTGGACGCCTTCATCCAGCTGGGCTTCCGGTTCAAGAACGCGGACATGGAGCGCGGGGTCATCCGGGGCACGCGGCAGAAGCTGCCGTTCTACCAGGAGATCGAGTTCTACCCGCCGCAGCAGTACCGGGGGCTGAACCAGGTCGAGCTGAGCTTCGTGGCCGACGCGCACGCCATGGACGTGGTGCTCGAGATGGACAAGAGGCCGGGTCTGTTCAGCGAGGGGAGCGACACCTTCCGGTCCTTCCAGGTGGGTCTCAACGACTACCAGGGGACCGACTGGGCCGCGTACCTCAACCAGTGGCTCTCCGAGGTGGGCAGCAAGCGCAACTGGTTCTAGGGGAGGCCCTAGGCTCGGGATCAACAGCAAGAACCGATCAGGAGGTACCGAGGTGACCGAGCTCAAGCGGCGGCCGCTCCCCCACGACTTCCACCCGCCCGTGCCGTCGTTCACGGTGACGAGCGAGGACGTCCAGGAGGGCGCCACGCTCAAGGACGCTCAGGTCTACGCGGCCGGCAACACGTCGCCGCAGCTGCGGTGGGAGGGCTTCCCGCCCGAGACCAAGAGCTTCGCCGTGACCTGCTACGACCCCGATGCCCCGACGGGCAGCGGTTTCTGGCACTGGGTGCTGTTCGACATCCCGGCGTCGGTGACCGAGTTGCCGGTGGGCGCGGGCAGCGGCAAGTTCGAGGGTCTGCCCGAGGGTGCGATCCACGCTCGTAACGACTACGGCAGCAAGGAGTTCGGTGGGGCCGCGCCGCCGCCCGGGGACGGGCCGCACCGGTACGTGTTCACGGTGTACGCCGTGGACCAGGAGAAGCTCGGTCCTGACGCTGAGGCTTCGCCTGCCGCAGTGGGCTTCAACCTGCGGTTCCACACGATCGGGCGAGCTCAGTTGATCGGTGAGTACGAGGTGCCCGCCGAGGGCTGACGGGCCGCCCCTGCGATCCCAGCGTTCACGGAACGTTTGCCCGCTCCTGGTCTTGGAATTGATCAGGAGCGGGCATTTTTGTTGCCGGGGGCCGCGGGGGTCACCCCCCGTGGGAGCAGCAGATATTGCGTTGTCCATCTCGGCGTGCCCGGCCAGAGTTGATCCCAGCCCGCCAGGGGGTGGGCCGGTGCACACGGGAGGTGGGCTGGTATGCGGGACACGCTGGTACTCAACGCGAGCTTCGAGCCGCTGTCGACGGTGACGCTGAACCGAGCCGTCGTTCTGGTGCTTCAGGACAAGGCCGTCGTCGAGCAGGCCCACCCCGAACTGCGGATGCGGGGAGCCGCGGTCGACATACCGGCGCCCCGTGTGATCAGGCTCTGCCAGTACGTACGGGTGCCCTTCCGAAGACGAGCGCCGTGGTCGAGGCGGGGCGTGCTGGTCCGGGACCGGCACCGGTGCGCGTACTGCGGAAGGCGGGCGACGACCGTCGACCACGTGGTGCCGCGGTCGCAGGGGGGTCAGGACACGTGGCTGAACACGGTGGCCTCGTGTGCGCAGGACAATCACCGTAAGGCGAACCGGACTCCGGAGGAGGCGGGGATGCCGCTGCTGCGGCAACCGTTCGAGCCGACTCCGGCGGACGCGATGCTGCTGGCGCTGGGGCAGGACGACTTCGACGCGCTGCCGGAGTGGCTGGCCCAGCCCGCGGCCTAGTCGTCGTCATGCGAAGGGGGCCCGCTTCCCTGGGAAGCGGGCCCCCTTCGTGCGCGTGGGGTCGTTCGTGCGTGTGAGGTCAGTCGATGGACGGCTTCTCGCGGCGTTCCTGGGCGGGGACGACGCCTCCGGAGGTGCCTCCGTTGCCGCCGGAACCGCCGCCCATGCCACCGAAGTTGCCCATGGCGCCGGAGAGGCCCTTGAGGGCGTCGCCGATTTCGCTGGGGACGATCCAGAGCTTGTTGGCGTCGCCCTCGGCGATCTTGGGGAGCATCTGGAGGTACTGGTAGGAGAGCAGCTTCTGGTCCGGGTCGCCGGCGTGGATGGCCTCGAAGACCGTACGGACGGCCTGGGCCTCACCCTCGGCGCGCAGGGCGGCGGCCTTGGCCTCACCTTCGGCGCGCAGGATCTGGGACTGCTTCTCACCTTCGGCGCGCAGGATCTCGGACTGCCGGACACCTTCGGCCTGGAGGATGGCGGCGCGCTTGTCGCGGTCGGCGCGCATCTGCTTCTCCATCGAGTCCTGGATGGAGGTGGGCGGCTCGATCGCCTTGAGTTCGACGCGGTTTACGCGGATGCCCCACTTGCCGGTGGCCTCGTCGAGGACGCCGCGCAGGGCCGCGTTGATCTCCTCGCGGGAGGTCAGGGTCCGCTCCAGGTCCATGCCACCGATGATGTTGCGGAGCGTGGTGACGGTGAGCTGCTCGATCGCCTGGATGTAGCTGGCGACCTCGTACGTCGCGGCGCGGGCGTCGGTCACCTGGTAGTAGATGACCGTGTCGATGTTGACCACCAGGTTGTCCTGGGTGATCACCGGCTGCGGCGGGAAGGGCACGACCTGTTCACGCAGGTCGATGCGGTTGCGGATGGTGTCGATGAACGGGACGACGATGTTGAGGCCGGCGTTCAGCGTCCGCGTGTAGCGGCCGAAGCGCTCGACGATGGCCGCGCTGGCCTGTGGGATGACTTGGATCGTCTTGATCAGGGCGATGAAGACCAACACCACCAGAATGATCAGGACGATGATGACCGGTTCCATCGTCGTTCCCCGTACCCTTCTCCGCCTCGGCGACTTCGGCAGATCTTATGGTTGTCGAAGATCTTGCTGGTCGAGTCTGTCAGACCGTCGCGTAGCTGGCGAGGAGTTCACTCCAGTTACGTCTTGCGAGGTCACATGACGATCGCAGTGGCTCCCTCGATGTCCACGACGTCCACTTCCTCGCCTACTTCGTACGCGCGGTCGGTGTCGAGGGCGCGGGCCGACCAGACCTCTCCGGCCAGCTTGATCCGGCCGCCGGAGGCGTCGACGCGTTCCAGGACGACGGCTCGTCTGCCTTTCAACGCGTCCACGCCGGTGGCGAGTTGGGGCCGCTGGGCGCGATGCCGGTTCGCGATGGGCCGTACGACGGCGATGCCCGCGGTCGAGATGACGGCGAAGACGACGACCTGGGCGACGGCGCCGCCGCCGAAGAGGCCGTTGACCACCGCGGCGCCGATGGCGCCCACCGCGAGCATGCCGAGTTCGGGCATCGCGGTGACCACGAGCGCTATGCCGAGCGCTGTCGCGCCGATCAGCCACCACAGCCATGCGTCGATTTCCACATGGTCATGGTAGGTCCGAGGGCCCTGTCGCCGACAGGGCGCCCGGCGTGTGAAATGCCGTCCTCACTTTGGGATTTGGGTGGCGAGGGCCGGGTCAGGACAGCGGGAGGCCCTGTGCCGTCCAGCGCTCGCCCGCCTGTTCGACGACGAGCGGGAGGCCGAAGCAGAGGGAGAGGTTGCGGGAGGTGAGTTCGAGCTCCATCGGGCCGGCGGCGAGGACCTTGCCCTGGCGGATCATGAGGACGTGCGTGAAGCCCGGGGGGATCTCCTCGACGTGGTGGGTGACCATGAGCATCGAGGGGGCGATCGGGTCGCGGGCGAGGCGGCCGAGGCGGCGGACGAGGTCCTCGCGGCCGCCGAGGTCGAGGCCGGCGGCGGGCTCGTCGAGGAGCAGCAGTTCGGGGTCGGTCATCAGGGCACGGGCGATGAGGGTGCGCTTGCGCTCGCCCTCGGAGAGGGTGCCGAACTTGCGCTCCAGGTACTCGCTCATGCCGAGGCGGTCGAGGAAGGCGCGGGCGCGCTGTTCGTCGATCTCCTCGTAGTCCTCGTGCCAGGTGGCGGTCATGCCGTACGCGGCGGTCAGCACCGTCTCCAGGACCGTCTGGCGCTTGGGGAGCTTCTCGGTCATGGCGATGCCGGCCATGCCGATGCGCGGGCGCAGCTCGAAGACGTCGGTGCCGGGCCTGCCGAGGGTCTCGCCGAGGATGGCGGCGGTGCCCGAGCTGGGGAAGAGGTAGGTGGAAGCGAGGTTGAGGAGGGTGGTCTTGCCGGCGCCGTTCGGGCCCAGGATGACCCAGCGCTCGCCCTCCTTGACCGACCAGGAGACCTGGTCCACCAGAGCCCGGCCCTCGCGGACCACGGATACGTCCTGAAGCTCCAGAACATCGCTCATGAGCGCGTTGTCTCCCCTTGCAGTGTGGCCGGTCTCGGCTGTCGCGTAAGCCTGTGGCTCGGTCCGCCGCGCCTGTGGGCGCAGCCCTCCATGAAATCTACGCCACCGGTCGACCCGGACATTCCCTCGGTCCGGTCCTTGGAGGGTCCTAGGGTGGGGACATGCTCACGGAACCGCGCGCTGGACGTCTCGCAGCATGGGGAAATGCCCTTTTGGCCGGACTTGTCTCACCGGATGACGCTGTGCTCGCCATCGTCGGCGAGGACGCGGTGCATCGGGTGGAGGGGCTGCCGGGTGAGTCGGGCCAGGTCGGGCTCACGCTCGCGCTGGGGCGGCTGCGGACGCTCGGGGTGACCGGGCTGCGCGTGGCACTGCCCGCGCCGGGGCATCCGCTGGGGCTGAGCGGGCCGCCGGAGTTCAACGCGCGGGCGCTGGAGGCCGAGGAGGCGGTGGTCTGTTACGGGGCCGCCCTCGGGCTGGTGCCGGACGTGTACGAGGCCGGCCCCGAGGGTGTGCAGGTCGAAGTGGTGTGGCATGTGCTGCCCGTACGGGAGGCGCCGCCCGCGGATGTGCCGTCGCTGGGTGAGGCCGAGCGGGAGCTGGCGGAGGCGCTCAGGGACGCGACCGACGCGCTGACGCGGCTGGATGTGGCCGGGGCGGGGCCGGTGGCGGATGCGGCGGTCGATGCGTATCGGGCGCGGGCCGAGCGGGGGCGGGAGGTGTTGGCGCCCGGGTATCCGGCTCGGGCGGTGCGGGTGCTGGAGTTGGCTCAGCGGGTGGGGACGATCATCGCCGTGGCGACGGAGAGCGGGCACGGGGGTGCGGTGAGTGCGTCTGAGATCTCCGCGCGGAGGGAGGCGTTGCGGCCGGTGGAGCGGACGGCTCGGAGGGCGCAGGTCGCGGCGTACAACTCCGTTGTGGAGGAGCGGGAGCGGGGGGTGCGATGAGTGTCGGTTGTGCTGGTGCTCGGCGTTGTGGCTGAGGTCGGGGCGTCCGCAGCCCGGCGTAGCGGGGTGCCTCCCACAAGCTCTCGGCTTCGCTCCAGCAGGGGGCACCCCCATCGCCCACCCGTGCCGGCCCGGGCGGCACGCACGCCCGCAGGCTCGGTACACGCCTGACCGGCCTCCCGGGCGTGCCCGGGAGGCCGGTGGTCACCTCCGGCTCGGAGACGGAGGTGGGCGTCAGTGGTTGACGGCGAGGTTGCCGAAGGCGGGGTTCAGGGCGCCCACGACGTTCACGCTGTTGCCGGAGACGTTGACCGGGACGTGCACCGGGGCCTGGACGACGTTGCCCGAGCCGACGCCCGGGGAGTTCACGGCCTGGCCGTCGGCGTGCGCGCTGGTGGCGGAGGCGATGCCCGCGCCCGCGGCCAGCAGGCCACCGGTCACCATCGTCACGGCAGCGGCCTTCTTCAGGTTCTTCACTTCTGAGCCCTCCTTGCGATTGCCGCGGCAGGCGCCGCAGCACGCACTGGAGAACGGCGGAGATCCGCCGGGGTTGCGCCATATGAGGGACGTTCCCACGACAGTATGAATCTCGGTCCGGAATGGAACCCTCCGTGTTGCCGTGGGGTGAGCGTGTCAGCCGGTCACTCCATGGCGAACGGCCCACAGTGCGGCCTGGGTTCGGTCGGACAGGTCGAGCTTCATCAGGATGTTCGAGACGTGGGTCTTGACGGTCTTCTCGGAGAGGACGAGCGCGCGGGCGATCTCCCGGTTGGAGCGGCCGTCCGCTATCAGGCCGAGCACCTCGCGCTCCCGGTCGGTGAGCGAACCTGCCCGTCCCGGGCCCGAGTTGGTCTCCTCCTGGGACAGCAGGGCGTCGGCGACCTCCGGCTGGAGGAGGATGTGCCCGGCGTGGACGGAGCGGATGGCTCCGGCGAGGGCGTCGGGGTCGACGTCCTTGTAGACGTAGCCGGCGGCGCCCGCGCGCAGCGCCGGGACCACCGTGCGCTGCTCGGTGAAGCTGGTGACGATCAGCACGCGCGCGGCGTTGTCCAGTTCGCGGAGTCTGCGCAGGGCGTCGACACCGTCCATGCCCGGCATCTTGACGTCCATGAGGATGACGTCGGGCCGCAGCTCTTCCGCGCGGTCGACTCCCTCGGCGCCGTCGGCCGCCTCGCCGACGACCTCGATGTCGTCCTGCACCTCCAGGAACGTGCGCAGGCCCCGGCGGACGACCTGGTGGTCGTCGACGAGCAGCACCTTGATTGCGTCAGCCACCGGGGACCTCCATCTCGATCGTGGTGCCCTTGCCGGGCGCCGATTCCACGGTCAGCGTGCCGCCGGCCCCGCTCGCCCGGTCCCGCATCGAGACCAGGCCCAGATGGCGCCCCGCGCGGCGGACCGCTTGCGGGTCGAAGCCGCTGCCGTCGTCCGAGACGCGCAGGACGGCTCCGCCGCCGCGGCGGTCCAGGGTCACGTCGACGTGGTCGGCGCCGGAGTGGCGCAGGGCGTTGTGCAGGGCCTCCTGGGCGACGCGCAGGACGGCCTCCTCCTGGGAGGCGGGCAGGGCCTTCACGCCGCGGCCGGTGAAGGTGACGCGGGCGGAGTGGGCGCGGTCGAGCACCTGGACCTGCGTCCGGAGGGTGGCCACGAGGCCGTCCTCGTCGAGGGCGGCGGGGCGCAGCTCCACGACGGCCGCGCGCAGTTCGTCGGCGGCCTCGGCGGCGAGGGCCGCCACCTGGTGGAGCTCGCCCTTGGCGCGGGAGGGGTCCCGGTCCACGAGGCGTGCCGCGGCCTGGGCGGTCAGGCGGAGGGAGAACAGCTTCTGGCTGACCGCGTCGTGCAGTTCGTGGGCGAGGCGGGAGCGTTCCTCGGCGATGGTGAGTTCGCGGCTGCGCTCGTAGAGGCGGGCGTTGGTGAGGGCGATCGCGGCGTGCTGGGCGAGGATGCCGAGCAGTTCCTCGTCGTCCTGCGTGAAGCCGCAACCCCCTTCCGGCTTGGGGCAGTTCTTGTTCGCCAGGAACAACGCGCCGATGACCTCGTCGCCGTCGCGGATGGGCAGGCCCAGGAAGTCGACCAGGTCGGGGTGGGCGCTCGGCCAGCCCTCGAAGCGGGGGTCCCTGCGGACGTCGGCGAGGCGCTCGGCCCTGGCCTCGTGGAGCATCGCGGCGAGGATGCCGTGCTGGCGCGGGAGCGGGCCGATGGCCTTCCACTGCTCCTCGCTGACGCCGTCGACCACGAACTGGGCGAAGCCGCCGTGGTCGTCAGGGACACCGAGCGCGGCGTACTGCGCGTCGAGCAGCTCGCGGGCCGAGGCGACGATCGTCTTGAGGACGTCGCGCACCTCGAGATGCCTGCTCATGGCCAGCAACGCGGAGCTCACCGCTGCGAGGCCGGACCGGGGACCGTGACTCATGTCCTCACGGTACCGGCGGGCGGTGACAGCCCGGATCGGACCGGTGGCGGCGGTCGCCCGGGCCGGTGGGCCTAGGTCGCGGGGCCGATGCAGCCGGGCGGCGCGGCGTAGGACCGGGGGCGCCGGGCCGGTGACGTAGGGCGAAGGGACCCGGTGGTCTGCGGCCCGCGTCCGAGGCGGTCCTTGTGTCCCTGTTCCTAGGTTGAGGGCACACGATCACAGCGAAGGAGCCGATCATGCCGGTTGCGATCATCACCGGGGCCTCGAAGGGCCTGGGCCGGGCGCTCGCGGAGGCCCTGGCCGGGCGGGGCTGGGATCTGGTGCTCGATGCCAGGGGAGCCGAGGCCCTGACGGACGCGGCGGAGGCCGTCTCCGCGCACGGCACGCGCGTGACCGTCCTGCCCGGGGACGTCACGGACGCCGCCCACCGTGCGGCGATGGTGTCGGCGGCGTGGCGGCTCGGCGGCGTCGACCTTCTGGTGCACAACGCGAGCGCGCTGGGCGCCGAGCCGCTGGTGCGGCTCGAGGAGCTGCCCCTGGAAGGGCTGCGGCGGGCGCTGGAGGTGAACCTGGTGGCGGGGCTGGGCCTGGTCCAGGAGGCGCTGCCGCTGCTGCGGGCCTCGCGGGCGGGCACCGTCGTGGCGGTCAGTTCGGACGCGGCCGCCGAGGCGTACGAGACCTGGGGCGGCTACGGGGCGTCCAAGGCGGCCCTGGACCAGTTGCTGGCGGTGCTCGCCGTGGAGGAGCCGGGGCTGCGGGTCTGGGCGGTGGATCCCGGGGACATGGCCACGGACCTGTATGCGGCGGCCGTACCGGATGATCACGATCCGCGGCCGGAGCCGGGGGCTGTGGTGCCGGGGTTCCTGCGGCTGCTGGACGAGCGGCCGGCGAGCGGGCGGTACGGGGCTCCGGCTCTGGTGGACGGGGTCCGATGACGCTGGCGATGGGGGTCCCCCCGCACGAGCCCGTTCGAGCGTGGGCGAGCGTGCCGGAGGAACTGTCGGCCCGGGTGCCGGTCGAGCAGCGGCGGCCCGGGCTGGACCGGGACGCCGTGCGGATGCTGGTGTCCCGGGGCGTCGAGGTGGCGCATCACACGTTCCCGGAGCTGCCGCGGCTGTTGCGGGCCGGGGACCTGCTCGTGGTCAACACGTCGGCCACGCTGGCGGCGGCCGTGGACGGGTGGATCGGGCACGCGCGCGTGGTGGTGCATTTCTCGACGCGCGGGGACGACGGCCGCTGGGCGGTGGAGCTGCGGGAGCCCGACGGTCGGGGCACCACGCGCGCGCGGGCGGGTGGGCCCGCGGGTACGGAGGTGTGCCTGCCGGGGGGTGGGTGGCTGGTTCTGGAGGAGCCGCTGAGCGGGCGCAGCGGGCGGCTGTGGTGGGCGCGGGTCACCGGGCCGGGGGTGCCGGGGCTGCTGCGGGAGCACGGGCGGCCCATTCGCTACTCCTACACGGAGCGCGACCAGCCGTTGTCCGTCTACCAGACGGTGTTCGCGCTGCCGTCCGCGGACGGGGCGGGCAGTGCGGAGATGCCCAGTGCGGCGCGGCCCTTCACGGCGCGGCTGGTGACGGAGCTGGTGAGCCGGGGCGTGCAGTTCGCACCGGTCACGCTGCACACCGGGGTGGCGTCGGCGGAGGCGCACGAGCCGCCGTACCCGGAGCGCTTCGTCGTGCCCGAGGCCTCCGCACGGGTGATCAACGCGGTGCGAGCCGGTGGAGGCCGGATCGTCGCGGTCGGGACGACGGCCGTGCGGGCCGTGGAATCGGCGGCGGGAGCCGACGGGGTCGTAGGGGCGCGGGCGGGGTGGACCGATCTCGTGGTGACCCCGGAGCGCGGGGTGCGTGTGGTGGACGGGCTGCTGACCGGGCTGCACGAGCCGGAGGCCTCGCATCTGCTGATGCTGGAGGCGGTCGCGGGGCGGGAGGCGATCCGACGCGGGTACGAGGCGGCGGTGCGGGGCCGCTACCTGTGGCACGAATTCGGGGACGTGCACTTCGTCCTGCCGTAGCAGGGGCCGTGCAGGGCCGTGACAGAGCCCTCACGCAGAGCATCGCTTGTGCAACCAGCGGTGAGACCGCACCCGGGGCGATGTGAGCCCGCGCATAGGACCCACGTCACGTACGAAAGTGCATAGGAGACAAAGCCCCACCTTTTGAGCGGCGCGGACAGTCCAGTCTGCCCTGATTTGCCCCTCCCTGATCCACTATCGGGCATCGTACGTCACACCTTTGCCACGCAATTTTGCGGCCGCTAAGAATTGCTGGCGTCGCTCAGCGCCGTGGGTTCACCTCCGCGGCGTTCGTGTCGGAAACACACCGAGTCCAACGCCGGACGCCGAGCGACTCCCGCGCTATTCGAAGAGGTCCACACCACCATGCCCAAGAACATCTTCAGCCGTGGCCGCAGTCGCACCCTGACCCGTCACCACAAGATCGCCATGGCGGGTGTCGCCACCCTCGGCGCCGCCGCCATCGGTTTCTCCGCGGTGCCGAGCGGCGCGTCGACCAAGACCACGACCGAGGCCGCTCAGCCGGCTGCGGTGGCGTTCAGCACCGAGCAGATCAAGGACGTCAAGGCGAGCGTCACCGACCAGATGGCCGGTGCCAGCCTGAAGGCGGAGCAGATCGCGGCGAAGAAGAAGGCCGACGCCGAGGCCGCCGCCAAGAAGAAGGCCGCCGCCGAGGCCGCCAAGAAGAAGGCCGCCGAGGCCGCGAAGAAGAAGGCCGAGGCCGCGCGCAAGGCCAAGGAGGCCGCGAGCCGCGACGCCAAGCGCGCCGAGGCGAAGAAGGCCGCCAAGAAGAGCTACCCGAACAACCTCGACGGCTGGATCCGCGAGTCGCTCGACATCCTGAAGAAGCACGACATCCCGGCGTCCTACGACGGCATCCACCGCAACATCATGCGGGAGTCCTCGGGTAACCCGAAGGCGATCAACAACTGGGACATCAACGCCATCAACGGCATCCCCTCGAAGGGTCTGCTCCAGGTCATCCCGCCGACCTTCAAGGCGTACCACGTCCCCGGCACCTCCTGGGACATCTACAACCCGGTCGCCAACATCACCGCCGCCTGCAACTACGCGGCCGACAAGTACGGCTCGATGGACAACGTCAACAGCGCGTACTGAGGCTGGCGCGGACCTCTGCTTCGCTGAACGAACGCCGAAGGGCGGCACCCTCCTGACGGGGTGCCGCCCTTCGGGCTCGGTGGAGCGGGTGGCTACTTGCGCATGACCTCGGGCTCGTGGCGGCGCAGGAAGCGGGCCACGAAGAAGCCGCAGATGACGCCGAGGGCGAGGAGAGCGCCCATGTCCATGGCCCAGGCCCCGACCGTGTGCTCCCACAGCGGGTCGGTGTCGCCGGGCGTCTCGGGCGGGCTGATCTTGTTGAAGTCCAGCGTGGCGCCGGAGGCGGCGACCGCCCAGCGCGACGGCATCAGGAACGAGAACTGGTTGACGCCGATCGAGCCGTGCAGCGTGAACAGGCAGCCGGTGAAGACGACCTGGATGATGGCGAACATCACCAGCAGCGGCATGGTCTTCTCGGCGGTCTTGACCAGCGACGAGATGATCAGACCGAACATCATCGAGGTGAAGCCCAGGGCCATGATCGGCACGGACAGCTCCAGCAGCGTGGCGCTGCCGAAGACCAGGCCCTCCTCGGGGATCTCCCGGCTGGAGAAGCCGATGACGCCGACCAGCAGGCCCTGGAGGACGGTGATCATGCCGAGCACGAACACCTTCGACATCAGGTACGCGGAGCGCGACAGGCCGGTCGCGCGCTCCCGCTCGTAGATGACCCGTTCCTTGATCAGCTCACGGACGGAGTTCGCCGCGCCGGCGAAGCAGGCGCCGACCGCGAGGATCAGCAGGACCGTGGTGGCCGTGCCGTTCGGGATGATCCGGCCGGTCTGCGGGTTCGCCGGGTTGGGCAGCAGGCCCCGGTCCGCGTCGATGAGCAGGCTCACCGCGCCGAGCACGGCCGGCAGGATCACCATCAGCGCCAGGAAGCCCCTGTCGGACGCGATCACCGAGACATAGCGCCGCACGAGCGTGACGAACTGGGACATCCAGCCCTGCGGCTTCGGTGGCTTCATCGCCTGCATCGGCGGCACCTGTACGGACTGCGGCGCTACGGCGTCGATGTCCGCGGCGTACATCTGGTAGTGCTGCGAGCCCTTCCAGCGGCCCGCCCAGTCGTAGTCGCGGTAGTTCTCGAAGGCGGAGAAGACGTCGGCCCAGGTGTCGTAGCCGAAGAAGTTCAGCGCCTCCTCCGGCGGGCCGAAGTAGGCCACGGAGCCGCCGGGCGCCATCACGAGCAGCTTGTCACACAGTGCCAGCTCGGCCACGGAGTGGGTGACGACGAGGACCGTACGGCCGTCGTCGGCGAGACCGCGCAGCAGCTGCATCACATCGCGGTCCATGCCCGGGTCGAGGCCGGAGGTCGGCTCGTCCAGGAAGATCAGCGACGGCTTGGTGAGCAGCTCCAGGGCCACCGAGACGCGCTTGCGCTGGCCGCCGGACAGGGACGTGACCTTCTTGTCCTTGTGGATGTCCAGCTTCAGCTCGCGCAGCACCTCGTCGATACGGGCGTCGCGCTCGGCGGCCGTGGTGTCGGCCGGGAAGCGGAGCTTGGCCGCGTACTTGAGGGCCTTCTTGACGGTCAGCTCCTTGTGCAGGATGTCGTCCTGCGGAACCAGACCGATGCGCTGGCGCAGCTCGGCGAACTGCTTGTAGAGGTTCCGGTTGTCGTAGAGGACCTCGCCCTGGTCGGCCGGGCGGTAGCCGGTGAGCGCCTTGAGCAGGGTGGACTTGCCGGATCCGGACGGGCCGATGACCGCGATCAGCGACTTCTCCGGGACGCCGAAGGAGACGTCCTTGAGGATCTGCTTGCCGCCGTCGACCGTGACGGTCAGGTGGCGGGCGGAGAAGGACACCTCACCGGTGTCGACGAACTCCTCGAGCCGGTCGCCGACGATCCGGAACGTCGAGTGGCCGACGCCGACGACGTCGGCCGGGCCGAGCAGTTGCGTGCCGCCCTTGGGGATCGGCTGGCCGTTGACGTACGTGCCGTTGTGCGAGCCCAGGTCGCGGATCTCCATGCGCCCGTCGGGCGTCGAGTGGAACTCGGCGTGGTGCCGGGAGACCTGGAGGTCGGAGACGACCAGCTCGTTCTCCAGGGCACGGCCGATGCGCATCACGCGGCCGAGGGAGAACTGGTGGAACGTGGTCGGGCTGCGGTCGCCGTAGACCGGCGGCGCCCCCGCGACGCCGCCGGGGCCCTGCTGCTGCGGGATGTTCGCCGCGTGCTGCTGCGGCTGCTGCTGCCATCCGGCCTGGGCCTGCTGCTGGTGGGGTGCCTGCTGGGCGGGTGCCTGCTGGGCCCAGCCGGGGTTCGCGCCCTGTGCGGCGTACGGCTGCTGCTGCGGCTGGGCCTGCGGCGTGGCGACGGAGGCGGCGGCGCCGGAGAGGTTCAGGCGCGGGCCGTCGGTCGCGTTGCCCAGGTTGACCGCCGAGCCCGGGCCGAGCTCCATCTGATGGATCCGCTGCCCCTGCACGAACGTGCCGTTGGTGCTGCCGTGGTCCTCGATGACCCAACTGCGGCCGTTGAAGCTGACCGTGGCGTGACGCCAGGAGACCCTGGCGTCGTCGAAGACGACGTCCCCCTGCGGATCACGTCCGAGGGTGTATGCCCTGGACGGATCGAGCGTCCAGGTACGTCCGTTTGATTCCAGTACGAGTTCCGGCACTCCATGCCCCACTGAGTTGTCCCCCGAGTTACCCCCGACATGGGGAGTCTAGGGATGTCGAACATCGGGGGGAACTATTTCAGGAGCGGCCGCCTGACCGAAAGTCGGGCCTTGTGAAGAGCGCGTACGCACGCATCAGCCGATTCCGTTGACGGGGTTGAAAACGGGCCGGAGAGTGGTATTTCGACGCGAGGGGGGCATGCGCGGTGTTCCCGCCGCGTAGCGGATCGGGGGGTCTGCCATGGGTGCCGGTACAGGTGTGGAGACGGCGAGGGGCGGCACGCGCGTGCCGTGGGGTGACGTGCTGATGTCCGCCGTCGCCGCCGTGAGCTGGGCGTTGATCGGGATGGCGGGTGCGGCTGCGCTGGGTCTGCGGCTGCTGGAGGCGGACGCGGCGGGCTCGTTGGGGCCGATGACCGCGGCGGTGGTGGCACTTGGGGCGGGTGGTTCGGTCACGCCGTCCGGTGACGTGTCGGCGTTCGGACTCACGGGTGCGGAGGCGGACACCGCCATCGAGATCACGCCACTGGGGGTGAGCCTGGTCGGGGCGGTGCTGCTGTCGTACTTCTTCCTACGGTCCTTGCGGGCGGCGGGAGTTGTGATATCGACGGCCGAACTCCTCGCGCGTGCGGGCGTGGTGGTCGCGCTGTTCGTGGCGATGCTGGGCGGACTGGCCTGGGCGGGGCACGATGTCATCACGATCGACGGCGGCGCGCTGGGGTTGGACGACCTGGCCGGGGGCGGCGGGGGCGGAGGCGTGGAGATCCCCGGGCTCGGGGACGTCGGGGACATCGGCGGGCTGCTGCCGGACCGGATCGGCGACCTGGTCGACGCGCGGGCGGCGGTCGGCTTCACGGTCGACACCGTGCCCACGCTGCTCGGCGGGCTCGGCTGGTCGGCCGGGATCCTCCTCATCGCCCTGCTGGCCTCGCGCAGCACGCCGCTGCCGCGGGGGTGGGAGGCCGTGCACCGGGTCGTGCGGCCCGCCGTTTCGGCGGTGGTGACCGTGCTGCTGGTAGCGGTGGCGGCGGGGCTCGCGGCGGCGGCGTACGCGGCGACCGGGGACGACCACCCCCGGCGCATCGCCGGCACGGCGCTGCTCGGGGCACCGAACGGGGTGTGGCTGGGCGTCCCGATCGGCCTGCTCGTGCCGTGGGACGGCCGGGCGACGGGTGAACTGGCCCGTCTCCTGCCGGACCCCCTGGACGACCTGCTCGCGGTCCGCTCCGACCAGCAGGTGACACTGGGGCGGCTTGCCGAGCTGGACGGGCGGGTGTGGCTGCTGGGGGTGGCTGCGGCGTCGATGATGCTGCTGGCGGGGGTGTTGGCGGCGGTGCGGACGCCGGTGCCGGGTCCTGGGGACGTACGGGGTTCGGGGGCTCTGGGTTTCGCGGGGCGGTGTGCGCTGCGGCTGGGAGTCGCGACCGCGCTGGCCCTGCCGCTGCTGGTCCGGCTGACGGACGTGTCCGTGACCGCGTCCCTGTCCGTGCTCGGCTTCGACGCGTTCGGCGCGGGCATCGAACTGCACGGCCACCTCGGCATGGCCCTGCTGCTGGGCGCGGTGTGGGGTGCGGGGGCCGGGGCGGTGGGGGCGTTGCTCGCCTGGGCGAGCGGGGCCGCGGGGCGGTCGGCTACGGCTTTGGCTCGGGGAGAGGGGGCGGCCGGACCAGGGGCAAGCAGGGGGCAGGCCGGACACGTCGCCGGTGCGGGGCATGCGGCGGGGGCGGGAGCCGGAACAGGGCAGGCCGGATACGACGCCCACGCCGGGCAAGCAAGGCCAGGAGCCGGAACAGGACAGCCCGGATACGACGCCCACACCGGGCAAGCAAGGCCAGGAGCCGGTACAGGACAGGCCGGAAACGACACCCCCGCCGGGCGGTCCAGGGGCTGGGGCGGGGACGGCGCCGGGCGGGCGTCGTCGTACGGGGAGGAGACCGGGCCGTACGCGCCGGGAGTGCCGTACCGGCCGCCGAACCCGGCCACCAATCCGTACCTCCGGGTGCCGGACGAGCTGCGAGAGCCGGAGGACGCGCGGCCACGCCCCGGCGAACCCGGGGCGCCTCACGAACCGCAGTCGGGAACTGACCCGGCCGCTCACCGGGACGGGGACGTGTACGGCGCGCCCACCGTGGCGCGGCCGGTCGGGCCGCCGCCGCGTGGGCCCCGGCAGCCGCCCGGGCCGAAGAGTGGGAACCGGCCGCCGGGCCGGCCGGACGACGGGCCACCGCCTCCGCCGCCTCCCCCACCGCCGCGGAAGCCGCGCGGGGGGAAGTAGGCCCCCCGGGAGCCCCCCGGGAGGACAGGGGACGCAAGGTTCGCGCCACCCGCACGTCACCCAGTGTTCGCTGTCCGCCAGGCGGACCTCACGGGCGGTGCGACCTGCCCGCCGGATACGGTGGAACCACCATGAGCGCTTCGCAGACCTCGTCCTCCGACGTCCCCACCCTCCTTGTCAAGATCTTCGGCAAGGACAGTCCGGGCATCACGGCCGGCCTCTTCGACACCCTCGCCGCCTACTCCGTCGACGTCGTCGACATCGAGCAGGTCGTCACCCGTGGCCGAATGGTGCTGTGCGCGCTCGTGACCGAGCCGCCGAAGGGGCTCGAGGGCGATCTGCGGGCGACCGTCCACAGCTGGGCGGAGTCGATGAAGATGCAGGCGGAGATCATCTCCGGCCTCGGCGACAACCGGCCGCGCGGACTGGGCCGCTCCCTGGTCACCGTGCTCGGGCATCCGCTCACCGCGGAGGCGACGGCGGCGATCGCCGCGCGGATCACCAAGACCGGTGGCAACATCGACCGTATCTTCCGGCTCGCCAAGTACCCCGTGACCGCCGTCGAGTTCGCCGTGTCCGGCGTGGAGACGGAGCCGCTGCGCACCGCCCTGGCGCCCGACGCGGCGAAGCTCGGCATCGACGTGGCGGTCGTCGCCGCGGGTCTGTACCGGCGCGCGCAGCGCCTGGTCGTCATGGACGTCGACTCGACGCTCATCCAGGACGAGGTCATCGAGTTGTTCGCCGCGCACGCCGGCTGCGAGGACGAGGTCGCCGAAGTGACGGCGGCCGCGATGCGCGGCGAGCTGGACTTCGAGCAGTCCCTGCACGCGCGCGTGGCGCTGCTGGAGGGGCTGGACGCCTCGGTCGTGGACAAGGTGCGCAGCGAGGTGCGGCTGACGCCGGGCGCCCGCACCCTGATCCGCACGCTGAAGCGGCTCGGCTACCAAGTCGGCGTCGTCTCCGGCGGTTTCACCCAGGTCACCGACGATCTGAAGGAGCGGCTGGGGCTGGACTTCGCCCAAGCCAACACGCTGGAGATCGTCGACGGGAAGCTGACGGGCAAGGTCACGGGCGAGATCGTCGACCGTGCCGGCAAGGCCCGGCTGCTGCGCCGGTTCGCCGCCGAGGCGGGCGTGCCGCTGTCGCAGACCGTGGCGATCGGTGACGGTGCCAACGACCTGGACATGCTGAACGCGGCCGGTCTGGGCGTCGCCTTCAACGCCAAGCCGGTGGTGCGCCAGGCCGCGCACACGGCGGTGAACTTCCCGTTCCTGGACACCGTGCTGTACCTGCTGGGCATCACGCGCGAAGAGGTCGAGGCGGCGGACACCCTCGACACGGCCTGAACCGGCCGGGTGAGCCCGGCACCGCGCCGGTGCCGGGCCCTGTCACGTGGAGTCGGTCACTCGGTGGGCGCCCAGTAGTCCCGCAGCGTGGCCACGCCCGGCTCAAGGCTCTTCCAGGAGCCGGTGAAGGACAGGAGGGCGAAGGCGGCGGCCGGGAACCCACGGCTGCTCATCCGGTCGCGGGCGTCGCCCTCGGCCGTGCCCGCCAGGATGTCGGCGAGGCCCTGGACGCCCGGGTTGTGGCCGATCACGAGGATGTTCTGCGCGTCGTCGGGGGTCTCGTTGAGCACGGCGATCAGTTCGCCCGGCGAGGCCTCGTAGATCCGCTCCTCGTAGACGGTTTTCGGCCGCTGCGGGAACTCCTGGACGGCGAGCTTCCAGGTCTCCCGGGTCCGGACCGCGGTGGAGCACAGGGCCAGGTCGAAGGGGATGCCGGTGTCGGCCAGCCTGCGCCCGGCCTCCGCCGCTTCTTTTCGGCCCCGGTCGGCGAGCGGACGCTCGTGATCGCTCACCTGTGGCCAGTCGGCTTTCGCATGGCGGAAGAGGACAATCCTGCGGGGTTCTGCGACGCTCATGAGATCCAGCTTCGCACGAAACAGGCCATCGGGCGCAGGGAGTTGACCACCGGCTTCTGCCGTGCTCAGCGGGCTGTCAGCTGCCGGACCCGCTCGAAGAGGTGGGTGATCAGGGGGTCACCGGTGGCCGCCTGGGCGTCGGACGGGTTCAGGATCAGCACGAGCAGCGCGACGAAGGCGAGCGTGGGCAGGGCGAGGGCCCACCAGGGCAGCCGGCTGTCGGCGCCGGCCCGGGTCGCCGGATGGGGCCGGGTGTGCGTAGGAGCCGACATGGGTGCCTCCGCTCTTCGAATGGTCCGTGGCCCGCGTCCTGCGGTCACACGTCGAAGTTACGGAATCCGAGGCGGCCGACCCATCCGGTGATCCACCCACTTGACCCTGACCCTCACCCCCTAGGGGACAGGGGTGCTAGCCCCACCATGGGCGGGCGAGGGCCGGTCATGGCGAGGCGATGGTCGCGATGACGCCGATGATGATGAAGATCGCGAAGAAGGCTCCGAACACGAGCAGCATCTTCTTCTGACCATGCTGGGGATTCGGGTCGAGCACTGGCATGGGGCAAGTCTCGCACCCACCGCGGGCACCGGACGCCCCGGGGTGAGATCAGCGGCTGCGGGGCGGGCTCAGCGTCCGGCCTCGTCCTCGACCGTGCGGTCCCGGCCCGCCAGGACGCCGACCGCCATCTGCGGGATCATCAGGGCGCTCATCAGCGCGATCGGCAGGCCCCAGCCGCCGCTGTGCTGGTAGAGGACGCCCACCAGGAGCGGCCCCGGGATGGAGATCAGGTAGCCGGTGCTCTGCGCGAACGCCGACAACTGGGCCACGCCCGGGCCGGTCCTGGCCCGCATGCCGACCATGGTGAGGGCGAGCGGGAAGGCACAGTTGGCGACGCCGAGCAGCAGGGCCCAGGCCCAGGCGCCGGCGGCCGGCGCGAGGTACAGCCCGGCGTAGCCGGCGAGGCCGCAGACGCCCAGGGCGAGCACGATCGGGCCCTGGTGCGGCAGCCGCGTGGCCAGACGCGGTATGACGAACGCCAGGGGCACGCCCATCACCATGGTGACCGCGAGGAGCAGCCCCGCGGTGCCCGCGGGCACGCCGGCGTCCCGGAAGATCTGCGCCATCCAGCCCATCGTGATGTAGGCCGCGGTCGCCTGGAGCCCGAAGAAGACGGCCAGGGCCCAGGCGGTGCGGCTCCGGGTGATCCGCAGCCGTGGAGCCTCCTCGCGCGCGGGTTCCGTCGAGGCGGGGGCAGAGGTCTCCTCGCGCGCGGATTCCGTCCCGGGAGCCGGCGTTTCCGCCCCGGCGTCCCCGGCGGGCGCGGGCCGGTCTCCGCCCCGGTCCCCCGCCCCGGGCGCCGCCGCCCGCCCCCGTACGAACGGCAGCCACGGCAGGACCGCCGCCACGGCCAGACCCGCCCAGAGGGCCAGGCCCGACTGCCAGCTGCCGCCCAGGGTGTCGGTCAGGGGCACCGTGACCGCGGCCGCGAGGGCCGTGCCCAGGGCGAGCGCCATGGAGTAAAGGCCGGTCATGGAGCCGACGCGGTCGGGGAACCAGTGCTTGACGATGACCGGCATCAGGACGTTGCTGACCGCGATGCCCATGAGGGCGAGGGCGCTGGCGGCCAGGAAGCCGGCCGTGCCGCCGGCGTACGGCCGGATCGCCAGGCCGGTGGCGATGGCGGCCATGCCGGCGCACACCACGGCGCCGGCTCCGAAGCGACGGGCGAGCCGCGGAGCCATGACACCGAAGACGGCGAAACACAGCGGCGGCACGGAGGTGAGCAGTCCGGCCACGCTGCCGCTCATGCCGAGGCCGTCGCGGACCTCCTCCAGGAGGGCGCCGAGGCTGGTGATGGCGGGGCGGAGGTTCAGCGCGGACAGCACGATGCCGAGGACGAGCAACCGCATGGTCCACGCGCGCGTGGCGGAACCGCCGGGTTCCCGGGTCTCCTGCGCGGCCGAACTGCGTACGGTCGGGGGCGTCATCGTCCGGGTTTCCTCGCTAGCCATGGGACCCATCATAGAATCATAGGATGATTGACTGTCCACTCCGTCTCATCCACGGCGGCGCTCCGGCGCCCCGGTCGTGCGAAGGTGTGCCATGCCCCTGAGCCATCCCCGACGTTCGGCGCTCTCCGAGCAGGTCATCGCCGCCCTGCGGGCCCAGATCACCTCCGGCGAGTGGCCGGTCGGCTCCCGCATCCCGACCGAGCCCGAACTGGTCGAGCAGCTGGGTGTCGCCCGCAACACGGTCCGCGAGGCCGTCCGCGCGCTGTCGCACAACGGCCTGCTGGACATCCGCCAGGGCTCCGGCACGTACGTCGTGGCGACGAGTGAGCTGGCGGGGGTGATGCAGCGGCGGTTCGCCGGTGCCGATCCCCGGCACATCGCCGAGCTGCGTTCCACGCTGGAGTCGGCCGCGGCCAGGCTGGCCGCACAGCGGCGTACGGAGAAGGACCTCAAGCAGCTCGACGCGCTGCTGCTGCGGCGTGAGGAGGCCTGGGAGTCGGGTGACGCGGAGGCGTTCGTGACGGCGGACGCGACCTTCCACCTGGCCGTCGTGGCCGCCTCCCACAACGACGTGATGACCGCCATGTACGCGGACCTGGGCGAGGTGCTGCGGGACTGGCTGCGCGAGGACGTCGGCGAGGAGCTGACACCGGAGACGTACATGGAGCACGGGCGGCTGCTCGACGCGATCCGCACGGGTGACGCGGCGCGGGCGGCGGCGGAGGCCGCCCGCTATCCGTTCCTGTGCCGCCTGGGCGGGATCAGCTCGCCCGCCGGTGACTGATCCACACGTCGCCGACTTCCTTCCAGCAGCGTCCCGTCAGCCGCACGGTCTGCGCGGGCCCGGCCTCCACCGGGGAGCTGTCGGTGTCGATGTCCCACCAGCGGGCGCACTCGACGTGCAGGCTCACGCGGTCGGCCTCGGGGTACGGGTTGTGGCAGTACACGGTCGCCTCGGAGCCGGTGACGCGGATCCGGCACGCGGCGCCGAAGGGGTCGGCCGACTCGTGCTCGCCGGCCGGCACGCGCGCGTGGGGCACCGCTTCGTACACCAGGGTCAGGGCGAGGGCGACTGCGACGGCGAGGGACAGTGAGGCCGTTCGGCGGGACAAGCGCACAAGGGGACCTCCTCGGCCGTGCTGGGGAGGGGGATCGCGTGGTGAACGCGTACTCCAGGGTGCCCGGTTGTGAGCCTCCCCCGCCCGGCCGGATGAGCCGAACGGGTGACGCCCCGCTCCCCGCGCGCTGCGGGAAACGGGGCGCCGACGACGTACGGGAGTCAGGCTCCGATGGCGTGCAGACCGCCGTCCACGTGGATGATCTCGCCGGTGGTCTTAGGGAACCAGTCGCTCAGCAGGGCGACGATGCCGCGGCCGGCCGGCTCGGGGTCCTTCAGGTCCCACTCCAGCGGGGAGCGGGAGTCCCACACGGAGGCGAGCTCGCCGAAGCCCGGAATGGACTTCGCGGCCATGGAACCGATCGGGCCCGCCGAGATCAGGTTGCAGCGGATGTTCTGCTTGCCCAGGTCACGGGCCATGTAGCGGCTGGTCGCCTCCAGGGCGGCCTTGGCCGGGCCCATCCAGTCGTACTGCGGCCAGGCGTACTGCGCGTCGAAGGTCAGACCCACGACGGAGCCGCCGTTCTGCATCAGCGGCAGGCAGGCCATGGTGAGCGACTTCAGGGAGTACGCCGAGACGTGCATGGCCGTGGCGACAGACTCGAACGGCGTGTTGAGGAAGTTGCCGCCGAGCGCGTCCTGCGGGGCGAAGCCGATGGAGTGGACGACGCCGTCGAGGCCGCCGAGCTCCTCGCCGACGATGTCGGCCAGGCGCCCGAGGTGCTCGTCGTTGGTCACGTCGAGCTCGATGACCTTGGTGGGCTTGGGCAGCTTCCGGGCGATGCGCTCGGTCAGCGTGGGCCGCGGGAACGCGGTCAGGATGATCTCGGCGCCCTGCTCCTGGGCCAGCTTGGCGGCGTGGAAGGCGATGGAGGACTCCATCAGCACACCGGTGATCAGGACGCGCTTGCCCTCGAGAATTCCGCTCATGGTGATCAGTGACCCATTCCCAGTCCGCCGTCAACGGGGATGACGGCTCCAGTGATGTACGAGGCGTCGTCCGAGGCGAGGAACCGCACCGTCGCGGCGATCTCCTCCGGCTGCGCGTACCGGCCGAGCGGGACCTGCTTCACGATGCCGGCGCGCTGCTCCTCGGAGAGCACCGCGGTCATGTCGGTCTCGACGAAGCCGGGCGCGACGACGTTGAAGGTGATGTTGCGCGAGCCGAGCTCGCGGGCGAGGGAGCGCGCGAAGCCGACGAGGCCGGCCTTTGAGGCGGCGTAGTTGGCCTGCCCCGCCGAGCCGAGCAGTCCGACGACCGACGAGATCAGGACGACGCGGCCCTTCTTGGCGCGCAGCATGCCGCGGTTGGCGCGCTTGACCACGCGGAAGGTGCCGGTGAGGTTGGTGTCGAGAACGGACGTGAAGTCCTCCTCGGACATGCGCATCAGGAGCTGGTCCTTGGTGACACCGGCGTTGGCGACCAGCACCTCGACGGGGCCGTGGGTCTCCTCGATCTCCTTGTAGGCCTGCTCCACCTGCTCGGCGTCGGTGATGTCGCACTTGACGGCGAGGCAGCCCAGATCTGTCAGGGCCGCCGGGGGCTCACCCGAGCGGTACGTGATGGCGACCTTGTCGCCTGCATCGGCGAAAGCGCGGGCGATGGCGAGGCCGATGCCCCGGTTGCCTCCGGTGACGAGAACCGAGCGGCTCAACGGATCACCCTTTCGGTAGCGGTCTGATACCCCGCCCGGGCGCCTGGACGACAGGCGGCGATGACAGGCGGCTTCCTCGAAAACCTATCGGTCCGGGCACGCCCGCGGACAATCGGGCACCGACAGTGGCGTAGGGGACTCACTGTCGGGTCCCTACAGAAACCGCGCGTCCGGGTCGCGAAACTCGTGGCCCGCGCGCGGGCTGAGACGACATGATCGGAGCAGTCACGACGTACGGCAACCACGGTCACCTCGACAGAAAGAGACGGCGGTGCCTCATACCATCGACGAGGCCTTCACGGCCCTCCCCCTACGCCCCCTCGCCGACGCGGCCCTCGCCCGCGCGCGTGCGCTGGGCGCCGAGCACGCGGACTTCCGGTTCGAGCGGGTGCGCAGCGCCTCCTGGCGGTTCCGGGACGCCAAGCCCGCCGGGTCGTCGGACACCACCGACCTCGGGTACGCGGTGCGCGTCGTGCACGGCGGTACGTGGGGCTTCGCGTCCGGTGTCGACCTCTCCCTGGACGCCGCCGCCAAGGTCGCCGGGCAGGCGGTGGCCATGGCGAAGCTGTCCGCGCAGGTGATCAAGGCGGCCGGATCGGACGAGCGGGTGGAGCTGGCCGACGAGCCGGTGCACGCCGAGAAGACCTGGATCTCGTCGTACGAGATCGACCCGTTCACCGTGCCCGACGAGGAGAAGGCCGGGCTGATCGGGGACTGGAGCGCGCGGCTGCTGGCGGCCGACGGGGTCGACCATGTCGACGCCTCACTGCTCACCGTCCACGAGAACAAGTTCTACGCCGATACCGCCGGGACCGTGACCACACAGCAGCGGGTGCGGCTGCACCCGGTGTTCAACGCCGTGTCGGTGGACGAGTCGAGCGGCGAGTTCGACTCCATGCGCACCCTCGCGCCGCCCGTGGGACGCGGCTGGGAGTACCTGCGGGGCACCGGCTGGGACTGGGAGAGCGAGCTGGAGCAGATCCCCGGGCTGCTCGCCGAGAAGATGCGCGCGCCGAGCGTCGAGGCGGGCCTGTACGACCTGGTCGTCGACCCGTCCAACCTGTGGCTGACCATCCACGAGTCCATCGGGCACGCCACCGAGCTGGACCGGGCGCTCGGTTACGAGGCCGCCTACGCCGGCACCTCCTTCGCCACCTTCGACCAGCTGAACAAGTTGCGCTACGGCTCGGAGCTGATGAACGTCACCGGCGACCGCACCGCCGAGCACGGGCTCGCCACCATCGGGTACGACGACGAGGGCGTCGCGGCGCAGTCCTGGGACCTGGTGAGGGACGGCAGGCTCGTCGGCTACCAGCTGGACCGGCGGATCGCGAGACTGACCGGCTTCGAGCGGTCCAACGGCTGCGCCTACGCCGACTCCCCCGGGCACGTGCCGGTGCAGCGCATGGCCAACGTGTCGTTGCGGCCGGACCCGGCCGGGATGTCCACCGAGGACCTGATCGGAGGCGTGGAGCGGGGCATCTACGTCGTCGGCGACCGGTCCTGGTCGATCGACATGCAGAGGTACAACTTCCAGTTCACCGGGCAGCGCTTCTACCGGATCGAGAACGGGCGGCTCGCCGGGCAGCTGCGGGACGTGGCCTACCAGGCGACGACGACCGACTTCTGGGGCTCGATGGCCGCTGTGGGCGGTCCGCAGACCTACGTCCTGGGCGGCGCCTTCAACTGCGGCAAGGCCCAGCCGGGCCAGGTCGCGGCCGTGTCGCACGGCTGCCCGTCGGCCCTCTTCAAGGGCGTCAACATTCTGAACACCACGCAGGAGGCGGGTCGATGAGCGCGCGCACGAGCAAGCCGCACGAGGTCGTCGAGCGCGCCCTCGAACTGTCCCGGGCGGACGGGTGTGTCGTCATCGCCGACGAGCAGTCCACCGCCAACCTGCGCTGGGCGGGCAACGCGCTGACCACGAACGGGGTCACGCGCGGACGCACGCTCACCGTCGTCGCCACCTTCGACGGCAAGGAGGGCACGGCCTCGGGGGTCGTGTCACGGTCCGCCGTGACGGCCGACGAGCTGGAGCCCCTGGTGCGGGCCGCCGAGGCCGCCGCGCGCGGCGCCGGGCCCGCCGAGGACGCGCAGCCGCTGGTCACCGGTGTGCCGCTGGCGCCGGAGTTCACGGAGGCGCCCGCCGAAACCTCCTCCGCCGTGTTCGCCGACTTCGCTCCGGCGCTCGGCGAGGCCTTCGCACGCGCGCGTGCGGGCGGCCGGGAGCTGTACGGCTTCGCCAACCACGAAATGGTGTCGACGTACGTGGGGACGTCCACGGGGCTGCGGCTGCGGCACGACCAGCCGAACGGGACGCTGGAGCTGAACGCCAAGTCGCCGGACCGGACCCGGTCCGCCTGGGCCGGTCGCTCCACCCGGGACTTCAAGGACGTCGACCCGGCGGCGCTGGACGCGGAGCTCGCCGTGCGCCTGGGGTGGGCCGAGCGGCGCGTGGAGCTGCCCGCGGGCCGGTACGAGACGCTGCTGCCGCCGACGGCCGTCGCGGACCTGCTGATCTACCAGATGTGGTCGGCGTCGGGCCGGGACGCGGTGGAGGGCCGCACGGTGTTCTCCAAGCCGGGCGGCGGTACGCGGGTCGGCGAGCAGCTCACCGAGCTGCCGCTGACGCTGCGCAGCGACCCGAACGAGCCCGGTCTGGAGTCGGCGCCCTTCGTGATCGCGCACTCCTCCGGGGGCGATCAGTCGGTGTTCGACAACGGGCTGCCGCTCGCGGCCACCGAGTGGATGAGCCGGGGCGAGCTGCGGCACCTCACGACCAGCAGGCACAGTGCCGGGCTGACCGGCCTGCCGGTGGCGCCGGGCATCGAGAACCTGATCCTGGACGGGGGCGACGACCGCTCCCTGGACGAGATGGTCGCGAACACCGAGCGCGGGCTGCTGCTGACCTGCCTGTGGTACATCCGGGAGGTCGATCCGGCGACGCTGCTGCTCACCGGCCTGACCCGGGACGGTGTCTACCTCGTCGAGAACGGCGAGGTGACCGGCGAGGTGAACAACTTCCGGTTCAACGAGTCACCGGTCGGCGTGCTGGGCCGGGCCACGGAGGCGGGGCGGACCGAGAAGACGCTGCCCAGGGAGTGGAGCGACTGGTTCACCAGGGCCGCGATGCCGGCGCTGCGCGTACCGGATTTCAATATGAGCTCTGTCAGTCAGGGCGTATAACCTCGTAGTCGGCTGTCACCCGACTGCCCGAAGATCATCAAGGAGACACGAGAACCGTGACGGACATCGTCGACGAGCTGAAGTGGCGCGGGCTGTTCGCCCTGTCCACTGACGAGGACGCTTTGCGCAAGGCGCTCGCGGACGGTCCCGTCACGTTCTATTGCGGCTTCGACCCGACGGCGCCGTCCCTGCACGTGGGGCACCTGGTGCAGGTGCTGACCGTGCGCCGGCTCCAGCAGGCCGGTCACCGGCCGCTGGCGCTGGTCGGCGGTGCCACGGGCCTGATCGGCGACCCGCGTCCGACCGCGGAGCGCACGCTGAACGACCCGGAGACGGTCGCCGGCTGGGTCGGCAAGCTGCGCTCCCAGATCGAGCCGTTCCTGGACTTCGAGGGCGCGAACGCCGCCGTCATGGTCAACAACCTCGACTGGACGGAGAACCTCTCCGCGATCGAGTTCCTGCGGGACATCGGCAAGCACTTCCGCGTCAACAAGATGCTGACCAAGGACTCCGTCGCCCGGCGCCTGGAGTCCTCCGAGGGCATCAGCTACACGGAGTTCAGCTACCAGCTCCTCCAGGGCATGGACTTCCTCCAGCTGTACCGGAGGTACGGCTGCACGCTCCAGCAGGGCGGCAGCGACCAGTGGGGCAACCTCACGGCGGGTCTGGACCTGATCCACCGGCTGGAGCCGGACGCCACGGTGCACGCCATGGCGACGCCGCTGATGACCAAGGCGGACGGCACCAAGTTCGGCAAGACCGAGGGCGGCGCGGTCTGGCTCGACCCGGAGATGACGACGCCGTACGCGTTCTACCAGTTCTGGCTGAACGTGGACGACCGGGACATCTCCAAGTACATGCGCATCCTGTCCTTCCGTTCCCGCGAGGAGCTGGAGGAGCTGGAGAAGCAGACCGAGGAGCGTCCGCAGGCCCGTGCCGCGCAGCGTGCGCTGGCCGAGGAGCTGACGACGCTGGTGCACGGCGCCGACCAGACGGCCGCCGTGATCGCCGCGTCCAAGGCCCTCTTCGGGCAGGGCGAGCTGGCGGAGCTCGACGGGCGGACGCTGGCCGCGGCCCTCGCGGAGGTGCCGCACATCCAGGTCGCCGAGCTCGGCCCGGTCGTCGACCTGTTCGCCGAGGTCGGCCTGGTGGCCAGCAAGTCGGCCGCGCGCCGCACGGTCAAGGAGGGCGGTGCCTACGTGAACAACGTCAAGGTCGCCGGTGAGGACGCGGTCCCCGCCAAGGAGGACCTGCTGCACGGCCGCTGGCTGGTGCTGCGCCGGGGCAAGAAGAACCTGGCGGCGGTGGAGGTCACCGGCGCCTGAGTGCGCGAGGAAGGGGGCGGTTTCCGGTGCCGGAGGCCGTCCCCTTCGCCGTGTGCCCCGTTATGCCCTTCCTCTGCTTCCCCTGGCCGCCGTCCAGGCCCGGTCGCCGAGACCGACGAGGATGATCGCCATCACCAGTTGGAAGACGTGCCGCCACCAGTCGATGCCCGCTGTGGCGTCGACACCGGCCGCCCGGGCGATGGCGTTGCCGGCGATGCCGCCGATCATGCCCAGGATGACGGTCAGCCACAGGGGGATGTGCTGCCTGCCCGGAATGATCGCCTTGGCGAGCAGACCGAGTACCAGTCCCACGATGATCGCCCACAACCAGCCCATCGCTGCCTCCTCGTACGGCTCGACGTGAGCACTACGCCCAGTGTCGGCCCAGGTGCCCTACGCCGCATGCCAGGGATGGCCGTACGTATCACGGCTCAGGCCGTTCGCGCGGGCCGGACCGGCCCCGGTCTCGTGGCCGGCGCAGGCGCGGCGTAACGTGGAAGCTGCCCTGGGCAGGGTCCCCGACCGGCCGAGGGCGGCTACGGGGCGGGGAGAGTGGCGATACGGGCGGATGGTGGAATGCGATGCGGAAGCAGCATGGCGGCGGACACGTCCAGGTTTTCCGGATCACCGGCGCCCGGGCCGGGCTTCAGGAGGACGTTCGCGGGCGGCAGCGCCGGTACGTGATCTCGATGACGGTCCGCACGATCTCCGTGATCCTCGCGGCCACGCTGTGGAACGTCGAACGGCACGTCGCCGTCGTGGCGTTGGTGCTCGGGCTGGTGCTGCCGTACATCGCGGTGGTGATCGCGAACGCCGGGCGCGAGAACGCGCCGTCTCTGCCGTCCACGTTCGTGGTGCCGCCGGTGCGGCCGATGATCGCGCCGTCGGGGACGCAGGACGGACCCGCGGAATCCGTCGCGGAAGATGCCGTGTCGGGGACGGTGCCGGGGGCGCGGAGCGAGTCGCAGGAGCGGTAGGGGCGTTCGCAGGCGGTCACGGACGGACGTCATCTTCCCGCCAAGCTCAAGAAAAGCTCAGATCAATCATGTTGTTCCGGTGCCGGGCTCGGGGTTACCCGTGACATACTTCGTACGCGCTCCGCATCCCCCGTCGGAGCGACGGACCGACGCCGGGCAGCTCCCCCCGTGGCTGCTCGGCGTCGCCTTTTCTGTGTGCAGTGGTGAGACGAAGCTGTGAGTGACGAGACGCCCATCTGTTCCGCGAAGGGCTGCCGTGCGGATGCCGTGTGGGTGCTGGCGTGGAACAACCCGAAGATCCATACGCCGGAGCGGCGCAAGACGTGGCTGGCCTGTGAGGAGCATCGCGAGCATCTGTCGCAGTTCCTCGGGGTGCGGGGTTTCCTGAAGGACGTGGTCCTGCTGAAGGAATGGGAGCCCTCGCAGAAGCAGCCCTAGCCGCCGATCGCCGACATCGGACGGTCCGGCTGGACGAAGGAGGGGTCGTCCAGGCCCGCTCCCGCCTTCTTGCCCCACATCGCCAGGCGCCAGATGCGGGCGATCTCCTCGTCCGGGGCGTCCGAGCGGAGTGCGGCGCGCAGGTCGGTCTCCTCCTGGGCGAACAGGCACGTGCGGATCTGTCCGTCGGCGGTGAGGCGGGTGCGGTCGCAGGCCGCGCAGAAGGGGCGCGTGACGGAGGCGATCACGCCGACGACATGCGGGCCGCCGTCCACCAGCCAGCGCTCCGCCGGTGCCGAACCGCGTGCCTCCTCGCCCTCGGCGGTCAGCTCGAAGCGCGTGCGCAGGGAGGCCAGGATGTCGCCTGCCGTGATCATGCCGTCGCGCTTCCAGCCGTGCTGGGCGTCCAGGGGCATCTGCTCGATGAAGCGCAGCTCGTAGTCGTGCTCCACGGCCCAGGCGAGGAGGTCGGGGGCCTCGTCGTCGTTGAGCCCCGGCATCAGAACCGAGTTGACCTTGACCGGGGTGAGGCCGGCGTCGCGCGCGGCGTGCAGGCCCTCGATGACGTCCTTGTGGCGGTCGCGGCGGGTGAGGGTCTTGAAGACGTCCGGGCGGAGCGTGTCGAGCGAGACGTTGACCCGGTCCAGGCCTGCCGCCTTCAGGGCCGCCGCCGTGCGCTTGAGGCCGATGCCGTTGGTGGTGAGGGACATCTGGGGGCGCGGTTCGAGGGCCGCGACGCGCTCGACGATGCCGACCAGGCCGGGTCGCAGCAGGGGCTCGCCGCCGGTGAAGCGGACCTCCTCGATCCCGAGGGAGGTGACCGCGATGTCGATCAGGCGGACGATCTCGTCGTCCGTGAGCAGGTCAGGCTTGGCCAGCCACTGCAAGCCCTCCTCGGGCATGCAGTACGTGCAGCGCAGGTTGCACCGGTCGGTCAGCGAGACCCTCAGGTCGGTGGCCACTCGGCCGTAGGTGTCGATGAGCACGTGGGCCCCCTCCCTCGATGCGGATCGTGCCCGGAGCACTTCCTCTCCGACACTTGAGAGCCTACGTGACCCCACTGACATCACCACAGGCCCGATCCCACGACGCGGGGCGCGGCCGCGCCGCAGGGACCTGGAGGTTCCTACGACGCGGCCGCGCGAGGGGGTTCGTGCTCAGTGGGCGCCGGTGCCGGTCAGGGACCGGACCTCCAGCTCCGCGTACTTCTTGGCGTCCGGCTCCTCCTTGGACAGGACCGTGCCGAGCCAGCCCATGAGGAAGCCGAACGGGATCGAGATGATGCCCGGGTTCTTCAGCGGGAACCAGGCGAAGTCGACCTCGGGGAACATCGCCTTGGGGTCGCCGGAGACGACGGGTGAGAACAGCACCAGGCCGACGGCGACGATCAGACCGCCGTAGATCGACCACAGGGCGCCCTGGGTGGTGAACCGCTTCCAGAACAGGCTGTAGAGGATCGTCGGCAGGTTGGCGGAGGCCGCGACCGCGAAGGCGAGCGCGACCAGGCCGGCCACGTTCAGGTCGCGGGCCAGGGCGCCGAGGCCGATGGAGATCACGCCGATGAAGACCGTCGCCCAGCGGGCCGCGCGGACCTCCTCGGCGCCGGAGGCCTTCCCCTTGCGGATGACGTTGGCGTAGATGTCGTGCGCGAAGGAGGACGAGGAGGCGAGGGTGAGGCCGGCGACGACGGCGAGGATCGTCGCGAAGGCCACCGCCGAGATCGTGGCGAGCAGGATCGCGCCCCAGGTCGAGTCGACACCGCCCAGGTGCAGGGCGAGCAGGGGTGCCGCCGTGTTGCCGGACGGGTTGGAGGCGATGATCTCTTCCTGCGAGATGAGCGCGGCGGCGCCGAAGCCCAGCGCGATCGTCATCAGGTAGAAGCCGCCGATGATGCCGATGGCCCAGTTCACGGACTTACGGGCGGCCTTGGCGTCGGGCACCGTGTAGAAGCGGATCAGGATGTGCGGCAGACCGGCGGTGCCGAGCACCAGGGCGATGCCGAGGGAGATGAAGTCCAGCTTGGAGGTGCCGGTCGCGCCGTACTGGAGGCCGGGCTCCAGGAAGGCGGCGCCCTTGCCGCTGTTCTCGGCGGCCGTGCCGAGCAGGTCGGAGATGTTGAAGTTGAACTTCAGCAGCACCAGGAAGGTGATCAGGAGGGTGCCGCCGATGAGCAGCACGGCCTTGACCATCTGGACCCAGGTGGTGCCCTTCATGCCGCCGATGGAGACGTACACGATCATCAGGATGCCGACGAGGGCGACGATGAGGATCTTGCCGGCGTCGGAGGTGATGCCGAGCAGCAGCGAGACGAGGACGCCCGCGCCGGCCATCTGGGCCAGCAGGTAGAAGATCGACACGACGATCGTGGACGTACCGGCGGCGGTGCGGACCGGGCGCTGGCGCATGCGGTACGCGAGCACGTCGCCCATGGTGTAGCGGCCGGAGTTGCGCAGCGGCTCGGCCACCAGGAGCAGCGCGACCAGCCAGGCGACCAGGAAGCCGATGGAGTAGAGGAAGCCGTCGTAGCCGAAGATGGCGATCGCGCCGGCGATGCCGAGGAACGACGCGGCGGACATGTAGTCGCCGGAGACGGCGAGGCCGTTCTGGAAGGCGCTGAACTGGCGTCCGCCGGCGTAGAAGTCCGCGGCGTCCTTGGTCTGGCGGCCCGCCCAGATGGTGATGCCGAGGGTGGCGAGGACGAACAGCGCGAACAGGGTGATGATCAGCGGGCGGTGCTCGCTGGCCTCGTTCGCGGCGAGGACTGTCTGCTGTACGGCGCTCATGCGTCGCCCTCCATCCGGGACTTGATGGCCTCGGCCTTGGGGTCGAGCTTCGCGGCGGCGTGCCGCGAGTACCACCAGGCGATGAGGAACGTGGTGATGAACTGCGCGACGCCGAGGATGAAGGCGACGTTGATGTTGCCGAACAGCTTGGTGCCCATGAAGCCGCCCGCGTAGTTCGACAGCAGGACGTACAGCAGGTACCAGGCGATGAAGGCGACGGTCAGCGGGAAGGCGAAGGAGCGGTAGGAGCGGCGCAGTTCACCGAACTCCGCGCTCTCCTGCACCTCGCTGAACTCCTCGGGTGAGGGGAGTTTGTGTTGCTCTTTCGAGGGGGGCGGTGCGTCGGTGGCCACGGAGAGTCTCCTCGCGATGACGGAAGCGGTTGTGAACGGGGACGGAGGCGAGTGTCCTCGCGCTCCTTGTCCAACGTCACGGCGGCACGCGAGAACCGGTTCAACCGCGCGGCGTTCTTTCCGAAGTCGTTTCGACAAAACGTTGCTGGCCAGCGAGAGCGCGGGATAGCTTCGCCCTGCACCACCTCGTCATGTACCTGCCCGAGCACCACCTGTGCCTCGGGCCGGTTTCGTTTCCGGAGGATGTGGAGACCCCATGTCTCACTTGCGTTCCAGACGCCGGCTCGCCCTCGCCGTGCCCGTCGTGCTGTCCCTGACGGCCTCGCTGGGCTTCCTGCCCGCCGCCGCAACGGCGGCCCCGCAGGCGGAGTCGGCCACGCGGACGGCGGACGCGCCGAAGCTTGCGTACGTCGTCAACACCAAGGTGGACCGGCACACGATCGCGTCCGTGAAGAAGGCGATCGGGAAGGCCGGCGGCTCGGTCGTGGCCACGTACGAGCGGATCGGCGTGATCGTCGTCCACTCCTCGAACGCCGACTTCGCCAAGACCATACGCACGGCCCGCGGGGTCCAGTCGGCGGGCGCGACGCGTACCACGCCCCTGGCCGCCGCGGGGACGAAGGAGGAGGGCGCGGTCGAGTACCTGACGGCCGCCCAGGCGAAGCGCACCGAGGCCGCCTCGGCGAAGACGCCCGAGAGCGAGCCCCTCGAGGCCGACCAGTGGGATCTGCGCACGATCGGCGCCGACGAGGCCGCGAAGATCAACCCGGGCAGCAGCAAGGTGACCGTCGCCGTGATCGACACCGGCGTGGACGACACCCACCCCGACATCGCCCCGAACTTCTCCGCGTCCCAGTCCGCCAACTGCGCCGGTGGCAAGCCCGACACCAGCCAGGGCGCCTGGCGGCCGTACACCGCCGAGGACTACCACGGCACGCATGTCGCCGGTGAGATAGCCGCCGCCCGCAACGGAATCGGCGTGGCAGGCGTCGCACCGGGTGTGAAGGTCTCCAGCATCAACGTGACCGACCGGGCGAACGGCCTCTTCTACCCGGAGAGCGTGGTGTGCGCCTTCGTGTTCGCCGCCGACCACGGCGTCGAGATCACGAACAACAGCTACTACGTCGACCCGTGGCTGTACAACTGCATGGACGACCCGGACCAGCGGGCCATCGTCGACGCGGTCAACAGGGCGCAGCTGTACGCGCAGAAGAAGGGAACGCTCAACGTCGCCGCGGCGGGCAACTCCAACCACGACCTGGACGCGGACGCGATCGTAGACGACTCCAGCCCGGACGACTCCACCCCCGTCGAGCGCACCATCGACCCGCACGAGTGCTTCGACGTGCCGAACCAGCTCCCGGGTGTCGTCACGGTGAGCTCGACCGGCGTCGACAACGTGAAGTCGTACTTCTCGACGTACGGCAAGGGCGTCGTCGACGTCGCGGCGCCGGGCGGCGACCGGCGCTACCAGATCCCGGACACGCCCTCGAAGGACGGCCGCATCCTGTCCACCCTGCCGAACGGCGCGTGGGGCTACCTCCAGGGCACCTCGATGGCCTCCCCGCACGCCTCCGGTGTCGCCGCGCTGCTGAAGTCCAAGCACCCCGGGGCGTCCCCGGCCCAGCTCCAGGCCCTGCTGAAGGCACAGGCCGACCGGACGGCCTGCCCGGAGTCCTACGACCAGGACGGTGACGGCACGCAGGACGCGGTGTGCGAGGGCGGCAAGCGCGTCAACGGCTTCTACGGGTACGGCATCGTCAACGCGCTGCGCGCCGTCAAGTGACGCGCGCTCCTCAGACTTCCCGCACCGTCCGCCCGTACCGCGAACGAACTGGAGACAGCATGACTGCGCCGCACGCGCGCTACCGCCGCGCCGTCGCGATCCCGGCCGGGATGGCCATGGCCACGGCCCTCGCGTTCCTGCCGAACACCACGGCCACGGCCGCCGACGAGGCGCCCGCGGCGGTCTCGGCCGACGCGACCTCGCTCAGCTACGTCGTCAACGTCAAGCCGGGCCACGGCACTTCGGCGTACGTGAAGAAGGCCGTCGGCCAGGCCGGCGGCACGATCGTGACGTCGTACGACCAGATCGGCGTCATCGTCGTCCACTCCTCGAACCCGGACTTCGCCAAGAGCATCCGCAAGGTGCGCGGGGTGCAGTCCGCCGGGGCCACCCGCACCGCACCGCTGCCCTCGGCGGCGACGGGCGACCTGGGGGCGCCGAAGGTGCTGAGCGCGGCCGAGGTCGCCGACGCCGAGGCGGCGGCCGGCCAGGACCCGCTGGAGGGCCTGCAGTGGGACCTGCCCGCCATCAAGGCGGACAAGGCGCACGAGAAGTCCCTGGGCAGCAGCAAGGTCACCGTCGCGGTGATCGACACCGGCGTCGACGACACCCACCCCGACATCGCGCCCAACTTCGACCGTGGTGCCTCGGTCAACTGCGTCTCGGGCAAGCCGGACACGTCCGAGGGGGCCTGGCGGCCGAGCGCCGCGGAGAGCCCGCACGGGACGCACGTGGCGGGTGAGATAGCCGCCGCGAAGAACGGCGTCGGCATGACCGGTGTCGCGCCCGGGGTGAAGGTCTCCGGCATCAAGGTGTCCAACCCCGACGGCTTCTTCTACACGGAGGCCGTGGTGTGCGGCTTCGTGTGGGCGGCCGAGCACGGGGTCGACGTGACGAACAACAGCTATTACACCGACCCCTGGTACTTCAACTGCAAGAACGACCCGGACCAGAAGGCGCTGCTGGACGCGGTCGGCCGGGCCTCGCGGTACGCGGAGAAGAAGGGCGCGGTCAACGTCGCGGCGGCCGGCAACGAGAACTACGACCTGGCCTCCGACGAGATCACCGACCCGTCGTCGCCGAACGACACCACGCCGGGCGACCGGGTCGTCGACCCGTCGGAGTGCCTCGACATCCCGACCCAGCTGCCGGGCGTCGTCACGGTCGCGGCGACGGGAGCGAAGGGCGTCAAGTCGTCCTTCTCCAACTACGGTCTGGGCGTCGCCGACATAGCCGCCCCGGGCGGCGACTCGACCGCCTACCAGAAGCCGGAGCCGCCGGCCACGAGCGGGCTGATCCTGGGCACGCTGCCGGGCGGCAAGTGGGGCTACATGGCCGGTACGTCGATGGCGTCCCCGCACGTCGCGGGCGTCGCCGCCCTCATCAAGTCGACGCACCCGTACGCCTCTCCGGCCCTGGTGAAGGCCCTGCTGTACGCGGAGGCCGACGCCAAGGCGTGCACGGACCCGTACGACATCGACGCCGACGGCAAGATCGACGCGGTGTGCGAGGGCTCGAAGAACCGCAACGGCTTCTACGGCTGGGGCATCGCGGACGCGCTGGACGCGGTGACCAAGTAGAGCTCGTGTGAAGGCGATCCGGGCCGGGCGGGGACACCCGCCCGGCCCGCTTCGTGTCTGCGGCAGGATTTCTTGTCATGGACGTGTACGAAGATCACTGGACCTGGACAGCCCGGCCGGTGCGGCCTCAGTGGCAGTTGGCCCTGCGGTTCGCGGGGAGCGTGGTGTGGTTTCCGGTGGTGTGTGCGCTGGGGCTGGGCGTGGCGGCCGCTTTCCTCGTCGTCGGCATGTTCGCCGAGGTGATCACGGCGTTCAGCAGCAAGCTCGAAAACCGCTACCTGAACGCCATGGGCGGGGCGCTGGACCGCGTCGGGCGGCTGGCCTCCTGGTGCGTGTCCTGGCCCGAGCTGCGCCATGAGGGCGACTCCGAGTACTACAAGGCGCGCGTGGACAAGGCGGTCGGGAAGTGGACCGCCCTGGCCTCCGCGCCGGTCGAGCCGCACAAGCCGAAGCCGCCGGTGGAGTGTGCGATACCGCTGCGCGCCTACCGCGGCGTCGGCGGGTGGTACGTCGCCGAGGTCGCGCTCGCGCAGGGATGGGAGCTGCGGCCGACGGACGTGGGCAAGGAAGTCCGGTTGTGGTGGTCGGCCGCGTCGAGCGGTGCATGAGTTCGTTCTCCTGGATTTGCCCAGCCGTGTGAAGGTTGGTGAAGATCTCGGGGTGACCTTGACAAGACCCGTCGCCTTCCTGGTGCTGGTGGCGCTGGCCGCGCTGATCCCGGTGCTCGGCCCGGCCACCGCGCTGCACGGCACCGGGGAGGCCGCCGCGCCCGGCGCCCGGGGCATAGCCCTGCTGCGCACGGTGCTGTTCGCGGCCCTGTGCGTGCCGGTCGGCGAGCTGTTCGTGAACAGGCTGGCGCGTTGCGTGCCGGGCACGGAGGCAGCCGCCGGCCATCCGGTCGTGCCGCGCAGCTGGTCACCGTTCGCGGCCGGGGCCGGTTTCGTCGCCGCGCTCGGGCTCGCCTCGGTCGTGGCCACGGGCAATCTCGTCCCTGACGGCCTGTCGGACATCGACACCGGCGGGCTCTACGCGTCGCGGGACGGCAAGCTCGCCCTGCTGGAGGTCAACGCGTTCCTCGTGGCGGGGCTGTGTGCCGTGTCGCGCCGGCCGGCCACGCAGCTGTGGCCGTTGGCCGCCGTGGTGATCGCCGAGGCCCTGCGCGCACACCCGGCGACCGAGCACACCCCGCTGACCGGCTCCGGGCTGACGCTCGTCCACCTGACGTGTGCGGCGCTGTGGGTGGGCGGGCTGCTGCACGCGCTGCGGACCCTGAGGCCGTGGCGCAACCGGTACGGCACGGAGGCGGGCGCGGCCCTGCTGGGTCTCTACGCGCGCGTGGCGACCGTTCTGCTCGCCGCCATCACGGCGACGGGCGTGTGGAGTTCACTGCGCCGGATGCCGCCGGAGACGATCCTGGTGCAGCTGACGGCGACGGCGTACGGGCGGGCCGTGCTCGCCAAGGTGTTCCTCGTGGCAGCCGTCGCCGCTCTCGCCCTGTGGGCACGGCAGCGGCTGCGCCGGGCGGCCGACCCGCTGACCGCCTGTGCGCCGGCGCGGGCGGAGGTCGTCGCGCTGGGCCTGGTGGTCGCCGTGTCCGGGCTGCTGACGGCCCTTCCGCTGCCCATCCGCTGGTGAGCCTCAGACGGCGCGCATCTCGCCGTACGTCGCGGCCGGTGCCCTGCGCGCGCCCAGCGCCCCGAGCGTGCCACCGGCCAGGAGGGCCTGTGCGGCGATGTACGTGAGCATGATCCAGAAATCCGGCGCGGGTGGCTGCGGCCAGTCGGCGACGCCGGTCGCGATGAGCGTGTCGGAGAGCAGGAAGAGCGCACCGCCGAGCCCGGTGAAGAGTCCGAGCCGGATGGCGGCGCGGTACGCCATGGCCGTGAGCAGGAGGCTGTACTCGGCGACGGGCAGGCGCAGCTCCGCGGGCAGGTCCGGCCACAGCAGCGCGACGGTCGTGACGAGGGCGGTGGCGTAGCCCAGGGCGAGGAGGGCCGCACGCGCGCGTGGGACGGCGTACCGGCTCCCGTACCTCCCGAACAGGACGAGGTAGCAGACGTGTCCCGCCGCGAAGCAGCCCATGCCGGCGAGGAAGGCCGGCTCGGCGTCGGACAGCAGCAGCACGTCCCCGCCCCAGCCGCACAGCAGGGCGGCCACGAGCGGCCGGGGCGCCCGGCACAGCACGGCCCACAGCGCCAGGAGCGGCATCAGCAGCGGCTTGGTGACGGCGTGCCCGGCGTCGAAGCCGACCGCGAGGGAGAGCAGGTCGACGACGACGGCGAGAGCGAAGACGCCGAGGAGGAGTCGGGAGTGGCTCACGCCGACGTGCCCTTCCCGACGGGCGACGACGCCGGGGCCGGCACCGGCGCAGGCGCAGGTCCCCACCCCGGCCCGCGGAACACGCGCCCCGCGCGCTCGCGCCAGTCGCGCGCCGCCTTCAGGTCCCTCGCGATGGAAACGTATTCGTGTGTCGCCACCTTCAGCAGGTTGTACGTGTCGATGTTCTTGGTCAGCCCGTACCGGGGCCGCACGGTCTCGGCGACGAACGATCCGAACAGCCGGTCCCAGACGATGAGGATGCCGCCGAAGTTGCGGTCGAGGTAACAGCCCTGGGAGGCGTGGTGGACCCGGTGGTGCGAGGGGGTGTTGAAGACGAACTCGAACCAGCGGGGCATCTTGTCGATCCGCTCGGTGTGGATCCAGAACTGGTAGACGAGGTTCGCGGAGGAGCAGAACGCCAGCGCGGCCGGGTGGACTCCGGCTGCGACGAGGGGGACGTAGAACGGCCACACCGTCAGGGACGTCCAGGGCTGGCGCAGCGCGGTGGTGAAGTTGAACTTCCGGCTGGAGTGGTGGACGACGTGACAGGCCCACAGGATGCGGATGACGTGGTGGCCGCGGTGGGACCAGTAGTAGAAGAAGTCCTGTGCGAGCAGCATCAGCGGGACGGTCCACCACAGGACGGGCACGCGCAGGGGCGTGAGTTCGTAGAGGGCCGTGTAGAGGGCGACGATCGGGATCTTCCAGAGGAAGTCGAAGACGAGACTGCCGAGCCCCATGCCGATGCTCGTCGCGGCGTCCTTCGCCTCGTAGCCCTCGGCGTCCTCGTCGGGGTGGAGACGGTAGCTCACCATCTCGACCACCGTGAGCAGCACAAAGGCGGGGATCGACCACAGCACGACATCGGGCAGGTTCGGCATGCCTGAACCGTAGGGCGGCCGTCCTGCCCCGACCAGACGTTGTTACCCACAAGTATTACCGACGGTACGCGCTTGCTTCTTGGCGATCTCCGCCAAACCGTGCCCTGAGGCGGAGCCCGGCCCGCGCCCGTACAGCACCTGAGCCTCGGTCAGACGTACGCCTCACGAACGGACAGAGCGGACAAGACGCCTGAGGGGCCGTCGGAAGGGCGGAGCCTGCGCACCTGGCGGACGGTGGTGTCAGTCGCGGCCCGTATCCTCAGGAACCATGCTCGAAGACCTGACGACCGCAGCGTCGTTCTCCCCCACGTCGTGGCCGGCCGCGTATCCCCGGGGATACGCGGTCGTTGACGTGGAGACCACGGGCCTGGCGCGGGACGACCGGATCATCTCGGCGGCCGTCTACCGGCTGGACGCGCGCGGCGAGGTCGAGGACCACTGGTACACGACGGTCAACCCGGAGCGTGACCCGGGCCCCGTGTGGATCCACGGACTGACGAGCGAGGCACTCGAGGGCGCGCCCCTCTTCGCGGACATCGCCGAGGAGTTCACGGCCCGGCTCCGGGACCGGGTGCTCGTCGCGCACAACGCCGTCTTCGACTGGCAGATGATCGCCCGGGAGTACGCGCGCGCGAAGCGCGAGGCACCGGTGCGCCAGCGCCTGTGCACCATCGCGCTCTCCAAGGAACTCGGGCTTCCGCTGCCCAACCACAAGCTGGAGTCCCTCGCCGCGCACTTCGGCGTCGTCCAGCGGCAGGCGCACCACGCGCTGGACGACGCACGCGTGCTGGCGGAGGCGTTCCGGCCCAGTCTCAGGACCGCGGCGGCGAACGGCGTACGGCTGCCGCTGCACGAGTGCCGGCCGCTGACCGAGTGGTCGGACCGCCCTCCCGCGCCCCGCATCGGACAGCAGGCGGGCTACGGCGGGTACCGGACGGGCAGTTGGCGCCCCGCCCGGAAGCGGCCCGCCTGCCCCTACCCCAACCCGGGGCGCTTCGAGGCGGGCGGGCGGCTCAAGCAGGGCATGCGGGTCGCCTTCTCCGGCGACACCTCGGTCGAGCGCGACCTGCTGGAGGACCGGGCGACCGAGGCCGGGCTGCACGTGGCCACCAGCCTGTCCCGGCTGACCAGCCTCCTCGTCACGAACGACCCGGACTCGGGCACGTCCAAGGTGGTCAAGGCCCGTCAGTTCGGCACGCCGATCGTGGACGAGGCGGCGTTCGGGCAGCTCCTCGCGGACGTGGAGCCGGCCTCGGGGGCGTAACCGGATGCGGGGCCGTGCCGGGGGGTGACCGTACGGACGGGTGATTGGCGGGCGACTCGCCCGGCGGCGGCTCGCCCGGGCCGGGGTGACGGCTCACCCTGTGGCGCATGGCGACCTGTGAGGTATGTGGCAATCAGTACGGAATGACCTTCGAGGTGCACGCGCAGGGCGCGGTGCACGTCTTCGACTGCTTCGCCTGCGCGATCCACCGTATGGCCCCCATCTGCGAGCACTGCCGGGTCCAGATCATCGGCCAGGGCGTCGACGTCGACGGCCACTGGTACTGCGGCGCCCACTGCGCCCGCGCGGAGGGAAAGGTGGGAATTGTCGACAAGGTCTGAACCCGTACCCGACTGAATGCACCCCACGACCGAGCTGTACGGTCGTGGGGTGTACCGCTTCCTGTTGTCCCGGCAGTGGGTGATCCTGACGTTGATCGCCCTGCTTCTCATCCCCACGATGATCAGGCTGGGCATCTGGCAGATGCACCGCTACGAGGAGCGCACCGCCCGGAACCAGCTGGTCACCGACGCGCTGGCCGCGAAGCCGGTGCCCGTGGAGAAGCTGACCGCGCCCGGGCACACCGTCACGAGCGCCGAGCGGTACCGGACCGTGACCGCGAAGGGCCGCTTCGACACGGAGGACGAGGTCGTCGTCCGCCGCCGCACCAACTCCGACGACGAGGTCGGCTACCACGTCCTGACGCCGTTCGTCCTCGACGACGGCAAGGTCCTGCTGGTCAACCGGGGCTGGATCCCCTCCGACGGCCCGAGCCAGACCACGTTCCCGAAGGTCCCCGCACCGCCGAGCGGCGAGGTGACCGTCGAGGGGCGGCTGATGCCGAGTGAGACGACCGCGGCGAGCGGGATCAAGAACCTCAAGGGCCTGCCGGACCGGCAGGTCATGCTGATCAACAGCGAGCAGGAGGCCCGGCGCCTGGACGCGCAGGTGCTCGGTGGCTACATCGCGCAGACGGCGCCCGAGCCCAAGGGCGACACGCCCGAACTGCTGGGCGACCCCGGCAAGGAGGACGCCGCCCTGAACTACGCCTACGCCATCCAGTGGTGGCTGTTCTCCGCCGCCGTCCCGGTCGGCTGGGTGGTCCTCGCCCGTCGCGAGGCCAGGGAGCGGACCCAGGCGGCGGCGAAGAAGGCCGACACGGCGGAGGCCGAGCCGGCGGCGGTGTAGCACCGCCGCCCCCGCGCGACCGACGGCCCCCGCGCGACCGTCCGGCCGCTCCGGCCCCGCCCGGTCGATCCGCCCGGGTCAGCAGCACCGCCCCTGCGGATTCGCCTCCCGGTGCGCCGTGCGCAGCACCTCGTACTCCCGCCTGGTCGGTACCGGAGCGAGCGGGTGCCGGTGGCGGTGGTGCTCGCAGTAGCGGTCGTACTCCGTCTCGCCGGTCAGCTCCCTCAGGTACCAGCGCACGGCCGACGCCCAGCGGGGGACTTTCACGAGCGGGCTCCGGCCAGGGGCTCGGCCGGCTCCGCCGGCACGTCGATGCGGGACTCGACGTACGGCGCCTCGGTGGTGGGCAGCGGGCCCGGGGCGCGGACCGCCCGTGCGCAGACCACCGCCGCGTTGACCAGCACCACGGCGACCAGCAGCAGGAACAGGGCGATCAGCACACCGTCGACCGTGGAGTTGGTGACCACGGTGTGCATGTCGGCGGGGGTCTTGGCGGGCGGCAGGACCTGACCGGCGTCGATGGCGTCGGCGTAGCGTGCGCGCTGGGCGAAGAAGCCGATCTTCGGGTCGGTGGAGAAGATCTTCTGCCAGCCCGCGGTGAAGGTGATCCCGACGACCCAGGCGAGCGGGACGCCGGTGACCCAGGCCCAGTGCAGCCGCCCCGACTTGATCAGGACGGTGGTGCAGACGGCCAGGGCGATCGCGGCGAGGAGCTGGTTGGCGATGCCGAAGAGCGGGAAGAGCTGGTTGATCCCGCCGAGCGGGTCGGTGGCGCCGGTGTAGAGGAAGTAGCCCCAGGCCGCCACGACGAGGGCGCTGCACAGCCAGATGCCCGGCTTCCAGTTGACCCGGCCGACGGGCTTCCACACGTTGCCGAGCATGTCCTGGAGCATGAACCGGCCGACCCGGGTGCCCGCGTCCACCGTGGTCAGGATGAACAACGCCTCGAACATGATCGCGAAGTGGTACCAGAAGGCCTTCATGGCCGTGCCGCCGAAGACTCCGGAGAAGATCTCCGACATGCCGACGGCCAGGGTCGGCGCACCGCCGGAGCGGGCGATCAGGGTCTGCTCCTCCACCGCCTTGGCGGCCTGGGTCAGCTGGTCGGGCGTGATGGTGAAGCCGAGGCCCGCGACCGCGTGCGACGCCGACTCGGCCGTCGTGCCGAGGAGCCCCGCCGGGGCGTTCATGGCGTAGTACAGGCCGGGTTCGAGGGTGGCCGCGGCGATCAGGGCCATGATCGCGACGAACGACTCCATCAGCATGGCCCCGTAGCCGATCATCCGGACCTCGGACTCCTTCCTGATCAGCTTCGGGGTGGTCCCCGAGGCGACCAGCGCGTGGAAGCCGGACAGCGCGCCGCAGGCGATGGTGATGAAGAGGAAGGGGAACAGCGCCCCGGCGAAGACGGGCCCGGCACCGGACCGCGCGAAGTCGCTCACCGCGTCCGCGCGCAGCACGGGGGCCGCGACGACGACGCCCACCGCGAGCAGGGCGATGGTGCCGATCTTCATGAAGGTGGAGAGGTAGTCGCGCGGGGCGAGCAGCATCCAGACCGGCAGGACGGAGGCGACGAAGCCGTAGCCGACCAGGCAGAAGACGAGGGTCGTGGGGCTGAGCGTGAAGGCGGACGCCAGCGAGGACTGCTGGATCCAGCTGCCGCCGACGATCGCGAGCAGCAGCAGCGCCACGCCGATCAGGCTGGTCTCGACGACCCGGCCCGGGCGGATGACGTGCAGCCAGAAGCCCATGAACAGGGCGATGGGGATGGTCATGGCGACGGAGAAGGTGCCCCAGGGGCTGTGCGCGAGCGCGTTGACGACGACCAGGGCCAGCACGCCCAGCAGGATGATCATGATGGCGAACACCGCGACGAGGGCGGCGGCCCCGCCGGCCCGGCCGATCTCGTCACGGGCCATCTGCCCGAGCGAGCGGCCGTCCCGCCGCATCGACAGGAACAGCACGACCATGTCCTGCACCGCGCCCGCGAAGATCACGCCCGCCACGATCCACAGGGTTCCGGGCAGGTAGCCCATCTGGGCCGCGAGCACCGGCCCCACCAGCGGCCCGGCGCCGGCGATGGCGGCGAAGTGGTGGCCGAGCAGCACCCGGCGGTCGGTGGGGTGGAAGTCGACACCGTCCTCCAGGCGTTCGGCCGGGGTGGCCCGGGTGTCGTCGGGCCGGAGTACGCGCCGCACGAGGAAGCGGGAGTAGAAGCGGTAGGCGATGGCGTACGAGCCGAGCGCGGCCACGACCAGCCAGACCGCGGAGATCCGCTCGCCCCGGGCGAGGGCGAGGACGCCCCAGGCGACCGCGCCGAGCAGGGAGACGGCGCTCCAGAGCAGGACCGACCGAAGGGACGTACGTGTCTTCTCGGGTGCGGGGCGATCGGTTTCGGGCAGGGCTGAGACAGGCATGGCGGCTCCTCACCGTGGCGGTGGTGGATGACAGCACTGAGGCGGGGACTCGTCCGGTCGCCGGTCTGTGACCTGCGCTCCTCTCCCGCTCGCTGTCGGTCTGTGCAAGAGTTGCGCTTCCGCCGGAAGTGGTTGACAGGGCATTTCCAGAAGATTTCCCGCCGATTTCTGTCCTCCGGACGGGGCGTCCGCGCAACTCTCGCGCGAGGGCACAGGCACACCAAGGACGGTGACCCATGGCTGACGGCGCCATGACCGCGACGTTCCTCGCCGTGATCGGCGGGGCGTCGCTGCTCGCGGTCACCGCACGGCGGCTGCGTCCGGTCGACCGGCTGCCCTCTCTGGAGGGCTGGGCGCTGGCCGACCGCGCCCTGGGTCCCGGATGGACCTGGCTGCTGCTCGGCGGCACGATCTTCACCGCGTACACCTTCACGGCCGTGCCGGGGCTCGCGTACGGCAACGGCGCGGCGGCCTTCTTCGCGGTGCCGTACACGGTGATCGTCAGCCCGCTCGCCTTCGTCCTGCTGAGCCGCCTGTGGAGCGTGGCCCGCCGGCACGGCTACATCACCGCCGCCGACTTCGTGCGGGGCCGGTACGGGTCGCCGCCGCTGGCCCTGGTGGTCGCGCTGACCGGGATCCTCGCGACGATGCCGTACCTGGCGCTGCAACTGCTGGGGATACGGGCGGTCCTGACAGCCGGGGGCGTCTATCCGCGCGGCGCGGCCGGGGACCTGGTGATGGTGGCGCTGTTCGCGGGGCTCGCGGTGGCCACGTACCGGCACGGGCTGCGGGCGCCCGCGGTCATCTCGGCGCTGAAGGCGGTGGCGGTGTTCGTCTCGCTCACGGCCGTGACCTGGCTGGTGCTGGAACGGTTCGGCGGTCCGGGCCCGGTCTTCGACGGGGCGGCGCGGCGGCTGGGCGGTCCGGCGCTGCTCCTCACTCCGGCGCAGCAGCCCGCCTACGCCACCCTCGCCCTCGGCTCCGCCCTCGCCCTGCTGATGTACCCGCACGTGCTCACCGCCGGTTTCGCCGCCGACGGGCCGCGGACCCTGCGCAAGGTCTCGGTGGCGCTGCCCGCCTGGACCGGGCTGCTGGCGCTGTTCGGGTTCCTCGGCATCGCCGCCCTCGCGGCGGGCGTGCGGGCTCCCCGCGGTGGTGCCGAGGCGGCCGTGCCGATGCTGGTGGACCGGCTGATGCCGGCCCCGCTGGCCGGGCTGGTGTTCGCGGCCATCGCCGTGGGCGCCCTGGTCCCGGCCGCCGTGATGTCGATCGCCGCGGCGACGGGTTTCGTGCGCAACGTGTACGTCGAGTACGTCCATCCCACGGCCACGCCCAAACGGCAGGTGCGCATCGCCAAGGCGGTGTCGCTCACCGCGAAGGTGGGGGCCGTGGCGTTCGTGTTCGGGCTGCGCGACCAGGACGCCGTCAACCTCCAGCTGCTCGGCGGCGTGTGGATACTGCAGGTCTTCCCGGCCGTCGCGGTCGGCCTGTTCACCGGGCGACTGCATCCGCGGGCACTGCTCGCCGGGTGGGCCGTGGGCATGGTGTCGGGGACGTACCTGGTGGTGCGTGAGGGGTTCTCCTCGATCGTGCCGCTGGGCACCGGTGCCCAGCCGCTGGAGATCTACGCCGGACTCGCCGCCCTGCTGCTCAACCTGACCGTCGCGGTGGCCGGCACCGCGGCGCTGACCCGCCTCGGCGTCCCGCGCGGCGCCGACACCACCGACCTGCCGTCCCGCCTGACCGTCCGGCGCCGCCCGGAGACGGGAGCCAACAACCCGTGAGACGCAGACAGAACTCCCCGACCGTCCCTCCGGCCGTCCCTCCGGCCGTGCCCGCGGCCGTGCCGCCGGCCGCGCCCCCGGCCGTGCCGCGGACCGCCGCCGAGCCCCTCGCCCCCGCGGTCGGCGATCCGGCCGACCTGGAGCGGGAGGCCGGCCTGGCCCGCCTCTTCGAGCTGCACTACTCGGCGATGCTGCGCCTGGCCGTCCTGCTCGGCGCCGACGATCCGGAGAACGTGGTGGCCGAGGCCTACTACCAGATCTACCGCAAGTGGCGCCGCCTGAGGGACGTGGCCGCGGCGGAGGCGTATCTGCGCTCCACCGTCTGCAATCTGACGCGGATGCGGATCCGTCACCTCCAGGTCGCCCGCAGGCACACCGAGAACCCGTCCGACGAGATGGTGGCCTCCGCGGAGAACACCGCGCTGCTGCGCGACGACCAGCGGGTGCTGATCGACGCGCTCCAGCAGTTGCCGGCGCGGCAGCGCGAGGCGCTGGTGCTGCGCCACTGGCTCGGGCTGAAGGAGAGTGAGATAGCCGCCGCGATGGGCATCTCCAGTGGTTCCGTCAAGACGCACACGGCGCGCGGTATCGCCGCCCTGACCCAGGCGATGGAGGCCCGGCGATGACGCATCGAGACGCGACTGAGTCGCGTGGCACCGGCCCCGACCGGACCGGCCACGACCGCACCGAGCGTGAGCTGCGCGAGGCACTTCAGGCACTGGCGGGCGGGGTGCTCCCCGACCCCGACGCGTACCGCACGGCACGGGGTGAGTGGCTGCGGCGCGAGCGCCGGCGGCGGCTCGTGCTGGCCGTGCTGATCGCGGTCGTCTTCACCCTGGCCACGCTGATCGGCCTGTGGGTGCTCAACCAGGCCCCGGCGCACCCCGGCGTCATCTTCTCCGGCGCCTCCTCACCCATTGCCGAGAGCATGTCACTCACCCGGCTCCACCCCTGATTGCCGGGGCCAGTTGCCGGGAACCCGCACCTCGTGCACCCGCGAATCGAGGACTACGCCCTCATCGGCGACGAACAGACCGCCGCCCTGGTCGGCACGGACGGATCCGTCGACTGGCTCTGCCTGCCCCGCTTCGACTCGGCCGCCTGCTTCGCCAAGCTGCTCGGCGACGAGGACAACGGCTTCTGGCGCATCGCCCCCGTGGGGGCGGACCGGTGCGCCCGGCGCGCCTACCGCCGCGACACCCTCGTCCTGGACACCGAGTGGGAGACCGAGCAGGGGACGGTCCGCGTCACCGACCTGATGCCGCAGCGCGACCAGGCCCCCGACCTCGTACGCGTCGTCGAGGGCCTGGACGGCGAGGTGACGCTCCACAGCGTGCTCAAGCTGCGCTTCGACTACGGCTCGATCGTCCCCTGGGTACGCCGGGCCGACGGCCACCGCGTCGCCGTCGCCGGCCCCGACTCCGCATGGCTGCGCAGCGAACCGGAGGTGCGCAGCTGGGGCGAGGACTTCGGAACGCACGCGGAGTTCACGGTCCGGAAGGGGGAGAAGGTCGCGTTCGTCCTCACCTGGCACCCCTCCCACGAGGAACGCCCGCCGCTCGTCGACCCGTACGAGTCGCTGCGCCACAGCGTCGAGGACTGGCGGGCCTGGGTGTCGCGCTGCCGCTACGACGGACCGTACCGGGACGCCGTCGTCCGCTCCCTGATCACCCTCAAGGCGCTCACCTACGCCCCGACCGGCGGCATCGTCGCGGCCGCCACCACCTCGCTGCCCGAGGAGCCGGGCGGGGTGCGCAACTGGGACTACCGCTACTGCTGGCTGCGCGACTCCACCCTCACCCTGGGCGCACTGCTGGCCGCGGGCTACCAGGAGGAGGCCGAGGCCTGGCGGAACTGGCTGCTGCGCGCGGTCGCGGGCGACCCCGCGGACCTTCAGATCATGTACGGCGTGGCCGGTGAGCGACGGCTGCCCGAGTTCGAACTGCCGTGGCTGTCCGGCTTCGCCGAGTCCACCCCCGTACGCATCGGGAACGACGCCGTGAACCAGCTCCAGCTGGACGTCTACGGCGAGGTCATGGACTCCCTGTCGCTGGCCCGCGACTCGGGCCTGTCCGCCCAGCCGGACGTGTGGGCGCTTCAGAGGGCCCTGATGGACTTCCTGCGCGACCACTGGCGGCAGCCGGACGAGGGGCTGTGGGAGGTGCGTGGCGGCCGGCGCCAGTTCGTGCACTCGAAGGTGATGGTGTGGGTCGCCGCCGACCGTGCCGTACGCACCCTGGAGCGCCATCCGGAGCTGGACGGCGACCTGGACGGCTGGCGCGCGCTGCGCGACGAGGTGCACCGCGAGGTGTGCGACAAGGGCTACGACCCGGGACGCAACACCTTCACGCAGTCCTACGGCTCGCGCGAACTCGACGCCGCGCTGCTGCTCATCCCGCGCGTCGGTTTCCTGCCGCCCGACGACCCACGGGTGATCGGCACCATCGACGCGGTCCGCGAGGAGCTGGACCACGGCGGCTTCCTGCGCCGCTACACCACCGACGACTCGGACGACGCGGCCGTCGACGGGCTGCCCGGCTCCGAGGGCGCCTTCCTGGTGTGCTCGTTCTGGCTCGCGGACGCCCTGCACATGACGGGCCGTACGAAGGAGGCCCGGGAGCTGTTCGAGCAGCTGGCGGGACTCGCCAACGACGTCGGCCTGCTGTCCGAGGAGTTCGACCCGGTGACCGGCCGGCAGCTCGGCAACGTCCCGCAGGCGTTCAGCCACATCGGCCTCGTGAACACCGCCCTCGCCCTGTTCGGGGAGGACGGGGCAGGATAGGGGCCATGGATCTTGGACTGAAGGACCGGGTGTACATCGTCACCGGGGCCACCCGCGGCCTCGGCAACGCCTCCGCGCGCGAGCTCGTCGCGGACGGGGCGAAGGTGGTCGTCTCGGGGCGGGACGAGAAGAGCGTCGCCGACGCGGCGGCCGCGCTGGGCCCGAACGCGGTCGGGGTGGCCGTCGACAACGCCGACCCCGAAGCGCCGGCCCGGCTGATCGGGGCCGCGCGGGAGCACTTCGGCCGCTTCGACGGCGTCCTCGTCAGCGTGGGCGGCCCGCCGGCCGGGTTCGTCGCCGACAACTCGGACGAGCAGTGGCAGACGGCGTTCGAGTCGGTGTTCCTGGGAGCGGTCCGGTTGGCTCGCGCCGCGTCGGCCGAGCTGGAGGCCGGGGGTGTCATCGGGTTCGTGCTGTCCGGGTCGGTGTACGAACCGATTCCGGGGCTGACGATCTCGAACGGGCTGCGGCCGGGGCTGGCCGGATTCGCCAAGTCGCTGTCCGACGAACTGGGGCCGCGGGGAGTCCGGGTGGTAGGTGTGCTGCCCGGGCGCATCGACACGGATCGCGTGCGCGAGCTGGACGCGCTGTCGGCGGACCCCGAGGCGACCAGGGCGGCGTCGGAGTCGCGCATTCCGCTGCGGCGGTACGGATCGCCCGAGGAGTTCGGGCGGGTGGCGGCGTTCCTGCTGTCTCCGGCGGCTTCTTATCTGACCGGGGTCATGGTGCCGGTGGACGGCGGAGCACGGCACGGGTTCTGAGCGCCGCTTCCGTCCGCGGGTCAGCTCACCCTCTCCGCACCGTGCTTGACACCCCGCAGCCGTACCTCCGCCGGCAGTGACGCGAGGCCCGCCGATGTCCTGGCGTGGGTCAGGGCGTCGGTCGTCAGGTCGTGCAGGGCCGTTCCCGGGTCCACGTGCGGTTCCAGTGCGAGCCGCACCCGGGCCTCGGGGGCGCTGCGGCGGCCCGTCAAGTGGGCGTGGGCCCGGTCGACGCCGTCGATCTGCGCCGCCTCCTGGGTGAGGACGTTCTCCAGGGCCCGGCCGCGCAGCAGGGCGCCCTCGCCGTCGCCGGTGTCCACGAGGACCTCGGCGAGGCGGCGCCGGCGGAGCACCGCGACCAGCCACCACAGGGCGAGCAGCAACAGAACGGCGAGTACGGCGATGACGGTCGGCCACCACCAGCCGCTGTCCCGCCAGCGGGTGCGCTCGGCGTCGCTCAGCAGCACGTCGTGGCGGCTGTCGTGGATCCACCACGAGGGCGCCGGAGCGCCGAGGCCGACGGCCAGTACCGAGCCGCCCAGCACCAGCAGGACGAGGCCGACGAGCCCCAGGAACACGCGGTTGACGACCCTGAGCATCGCTGTCACTCCTTCCTGCCGGGCCGCCGGACGCGCACCGACAGCGAGGGTGGCCGGGAGAGTCCCAGTCCGCGGATCGCGTCGGTGAGCACGGCGTCCAAGTCGGTTCGCACTTCGTCCAGTTCACGGAAGTGCGACACGGCGCGGGCGTCCGCCCGCCTCCGGCGCACCCGCACCCGCACCGACTGCACGCCGGCCACCTCCATGGCCCGGTCGCGCAACGCGGTCGCGGCGGCGTCCCGGTCCAGTCCGGCGCGTACGTCGGCGTGCGTACGCCGCATCGGGAGCACGTGCCGCAGGCCGGGCGTGGCCGCCAGGACCAGCAGCCAGAGCCCGAGGGCGGCGGCGACCCCGGCCCCGACGAGCACCCAGGTGTCGTCGAGGGGCCGTCCGGCGAGTTGCCGGGCGAGCTCCCGGCGCCAGCTCATGACGGGCCGGTCGGCGCGCACGGACACGATGTCGTAGAGGAACAGTCCGGCAAGTCCCAGGAGCAGCAGGGCGACGATGCCCGCCGGGACGCGGCGTGCCGACCAGAAGCGGCCTTCGCGGCCGCCGTCGCTCTCGGGTACGGGCGGCGTTCCGTTGCCGGCCGCCGGCGCGGACCGGTCGTCGCCGGTGCCGGTCTGCGACTTCTCGACGACGGGCAGCCGCTGTGTGGTGGCCTCGGGCTCGGGCGGTTCGGTGCCGCGGGGTTCGCTCATCGCGTCCTCCCCTGTGGCGTGCCGGTCCCGACGGCCAGGTGCAGCCGCTCCACCTGGACGACGACCTCCGGCACCTGCATTCCCACCAAGGCTCCCACCCGCTCGACGACTCGGCGACGCACCTGGCGGCAGCGCGCGCCGACGTCGCAGGGGTAGTCGAGTTCGACGTGGACCCGGACGTGCGCGATCTCGTGGTGGACCGCGACGGTGGCGGACGGCCGGGCGGCGCCGGGCGGGAGCGGCCCGACGGCCTCGCGGGCCGCCTGCGAGGCGATCTTCGCGACGACCCGGTCGGCGATCCGGGTGGCACCCCGCTCGCCCGGCGGGACGACGGTCAGGGGTCTGTCGAGCTCACCGGCCCCCGCGCTCACGGTCGTCACCGCCGCCGTTCACGGGAACGGAAGAAGTCGCCGAAGTCCATGTCCCCCTCCAGGAACCGGCCGACGACAAGGCCGACGGCGCCCAGCGCCGCCACCAGCAGGAAGGCGCCGAATCCGCCGAAATACCCGGCGAATGCCAGTGCCATGCCGGCGATCATGCCGACGACGGCCATGCTCATGCTGCGCTCCTCAGCTTCTCTGTCGCTGCGCTCGGTGGCAGGTGCCTCACTGGATCCGGCGCTCCGGTTCCTCTTCCTCCTCGTCCGGCAGCTTCACGTCGCTCACCGCGATGTTGACCTCGACGACCTCAAGGCCCGTCATCCGCTCGACGGCGGTGATGACGTTCTCCCGTACGTCCCGGGCCACATCGGCGATCGCCACGCCGTAGACGACCACGATCTCCAGGTCGAGGGCGGCCTGCACCTCGCCGACCTCGGCCTTCACACCGCGCGTCACCGACTTCGCGCCGCCGGGCACGCGGTCGCGCACGGCTCCGAAGGTGCGCGACAGGCCGCTGCCCATGGCGTGCACGCCGTCCACGTCGCGTGCGGCGAGTCCGGCGATCTTCTCCACGACGCCGTCGGCGATGGTCGTCCGCCCGCGGGATCCGGGGTCTCCCCCGCCGCGCTTGGCCAGCGGACTCCTGCGCGCCGCCGACGTTTCGGTCTCCCCGCCCCGGTTCTCGGTCATGTCAGTCATCGCCGTACGTCCTTTTCGGTCGTCGTCCTTCGACCACCGTAAGCACGGTTGCGTGGATACGCGCCTCTGATACGGCAGGCTGGAGGAATGACGGCCGACCGGTGGACGCAGGCAGTGAGACATCAGCTGGGCCTCGGCAGGCTCCTGCCGCTGGGTGACGCGCGGGACGGCGCGTGGATCGCCGAGCGGGCGGCCGAGGCGGTGCTACGGCACGCGGCGGGGGACGCTCCGGGTGTGCGCCTCGACGCGCTCCGTGTCGCGCTCGCCGATCCGGCGGACACCGGGAGCCCGGCCGTGCCGGCCCCGCCGAGCGGTCTGCCGCCCGGACCGCTGCGGGTGACGGCTCAGTTCGCCGCCACGGCCTCGCAGCCGCTCCCGACGACGGCGTCCCTGCTGCGGGCGACGCTGGCGACGGCCGCGACGCAGCGGCTCGGTCTGACGGTGACGGAGGTGGATCTGCGCGTGACCGGCCTGCTGGACGAGGAGACGGAACCGCCCGGGCCCGCCGCGCCGCTCCCCGAGCCGCCGCCCGCCGCGCAGGCCGGGGGCGACGACGAGGGTCGCGTCGCCGCCGCCGCGCTGAAGGTCCCGGGCGTGCTCCGGCTGACCGGCGCGCTGGGCCACCCCGTGCACATCGAGGAGCTCCCGGGGGACGCCGCGCTGGCGCACCGTCACATCCGGATCGAACTCGCGGTGCGCGAGGACCACCGGGCCCGGGACGTGGCGCGAGGCGTCCGCACAGCAGTGCGGACGTCACTGGCGGACCACCCGACGGTGGCGGTCCTGGTGAGCGGGATCGGCTGAGGGGCGGCAGCGGGGCATCGCGCAGCCGGCGGCAACTCCCCTGGCCATCCCCTGATCCGGCCGGTTCAGTCCCCGACGCCGGCGAGGTCCCGCAGGCGTCGGGCCTGGGCCTGGCGTTCCGCGCCGCGCTGGTCCTCGTAGGTGCGGTCCTGCGCGCCGCGCAGCAGTGCCTTGGTCTCGATGACCGCGTCGCGGGGCGCGGCGAGCACGGCCGATGCGAGGTCGCGGACCGTGTCGTCGAGTTGGCCGACGGGCACGGCCACATTGGCCAGCCCGGTGTTCACGGCCTCCTCGGCCGTGACGAAGCGCCCGGTCACGCAGATCTCCAGCGCGCGGGCGTATCCGACGAGTCCCACCAGCGGGTGCGTGCCCGTCAGGTCGGGCACGAGTCCGAGGCTGGTCTCGCGCATGGCGAACTGCACGTCGTCCGCGACGACGCGCAGATCGCAGGCGAGGGCGAGCTGGAAGCCCGCCCCGATGGCATGCCCCTGGACGGCGGCGACGGAGACGATGTCGCTGCGCCGCCACCAGGTGAACGCCTCCTGGTACTCGGCGATGGTCGCGTCCAGCTCGGCGTCGCTGCCACGCGCGAGGTCGATGAACGACGGTTCCCCGTCGAAGCCCTCGGGCGTGAACGCCTGCCGGTCGAGACCGGCCGAGAAGGACTTGCCCTCGGCCCGCAGCACCACGACGCGGACGGAGCCCGGCAGCTGCCGCCCGGCCTCGGTCAGCGCCCGCCACAGAGCGGGGCTCTGCGCGTTGCGCTTGGCCGGGTTGGTCAGCGTCACCGTGGCGATCGCGTCGTCGACGGTGAGCCGTACGCCGTCCTTGTCGAGTACGGGAACGAGGTCCTTGTCGGGCGAAGCCATGGGACGCCTCCGATGTGTGCGGTCAGCTAAGTGACTGCACAGTAACCACCCGGCCGATCAGCCGACCGACCGGGTGGCCACCATCGAAGCCGAGGGGCCACCCGGGGATCAGGCCGTGGCCTTCTTGCCCCGCGTCGCCCCGCCACGCCCTCGCAGCGTGACGCCCGACTCACTGAGCATGCGGTGCACGAAGCCATACGAGCGGCCGGTCTCCTCGGCCAACGCCCGGATGCTCGCACCGGCGTCGTACTTCTTCTTCAGGTCTGCCGCGAGCTTGTCGCGCGCGGCGCCGGTCACCCGGCTGCCCTTCTTCAGAGTCTCGGCCACCCGTGCCTCCTCATGGGAAGTGCGCTCTGGTCTCCTCATGATCACCCCTCCGGGCCTTGATGGCCACCCATTCGGCAAGGTCCGTGAGACAAGGTTGTGACGACGGGAGCGCGTCCCCACAAACGGAATACGGAATTCCGAAGTGTGGCGTCCGTACGGCCGAACGGATTCCCCCGGGAAACGCCAGGTCAGAAAGGCGTCGCGGCCGAGCCCGGAAGAATCGGGGCTCGGCCGCGAAATCGATGTAGGACACACCTCGGTACGAGGAGATCTCACACAGATGATGGATCACCGCTAGGCCGAATGATCCATACGCCGTTGATCACGTATTCGATCAAGCCAGGGCGACGAGATCCGCGTAGTCGGCGCCCCACAGGTCCTCGACGCCGTCCGGCAGCAGGATGATCCGCTCCGGCTGGAGCGCCTCGACGGCGCCCTCGTCGTGCGTGACGAGGACGACCGCGCCCTTGTACGTGCGCAGCGCGCCGAGGATCTCCTCGCGGCTGGCCGGGTCGAGGTTGTTGGTCGGCTCGTCGAGGAGCAACACGTTCGCCGAGGAGACCACCAGGGTGGCGAGCGCCAGGCGGGTCTTCTCGCCGCCGGAGAGGACACCGGCCGGCTTGTCGACGTCGTCACCGGAGAACAGGAACGAGCCGAGCACCTTGCGGACCTCGACGAGGTCCATGTCGGGCGCGGCGGAGCGCATGTTCTCCAGGACCGTGCGGTCGGGGTCGAGGGTCTCGTGCTCCTGCGCGTAGTAGCCGAGCTTCAGGCCGTGGCCGGGGACCACGGCACCCGTGTCGGGCTGCTCGACGCCGCCCAGCAGCCGCAGCAGGGTCGTCTTGCCTGCGCCGTTGAGGCCCAGGATGACGACACGGCTGCCCTTGTCGATGGCCAGGTCGACGTCGGTGAAGATCTCCAGCGAGCCGTACGACTTCGACAGGCCCTCGGCCATCAGCGGGGTCTTGCCGCAGGGGGCGGGCTCCGGGAAGCGCAGCTTGGCGACCTTGTCGGACTGGCGTACCGCCTCCAGGCCGGACAGCAGCTTGTCCGCGCGGCGGGCCATGTTCTGCGCGGCGACCGTCTTGGTGGCCTTGGCGCGCATCTTGTCGGCCTGCGAATGGAGCGCGGCGGCCTTCTTCTCGGCGTTGGCGCGCTCGCGCTTGCGCCGCTTCTCGTCGGCCTCGCGCTGCTGCTGGTAGAGCTTCCAGCCCATGTTGTAGATGTCGATCTGGGCACGGTTGGCGTCCAGGTAGAACACCTTGTTGACGACCGTCTCGACCAGGTCGACGTCGTGGGAGATCACGATGAAGCCGCCGCGGTAGGTCTTGAGGTAGTCGCGCAGCCAGATGATCGAGTCGGCGTCGAGGTGGTTGGTCGGCTCGTCGAGCAGCAGCGTGTCCGCGTCGGAGAACAGGATCCGGGCCAGCTCGATGCGGCGGCGCTGACCGCCGGAGAGCGTGTGCAGGGGCTGGCCGAGCACCCGGTCGGGCAGGTTCAGCGCGGCGGCGATGGTGGCGGCCTCGGCCTCGGCGGCGTACCCGCCCTTGGTGAGGAACTCCGTCTCCTGGCGCTCGTACTGCTTGAGGGCCTTCTCGCGGGTGGCGCCCTTGCCGCTGGCGATGCGCTGTTCGTTGTCGCGCATCTTGCGGATCAGCACGTCCAGGCCACGTGCGGAGAGGATGCGGTCGCGGGCGAGGATGTCGAGGTCGCCGGTGCGGGGGTCCTGCGGGAGGTAGCCGACCTCGCCGGAGCGGGTGATGGTGCCGCCGGCGGGCACGCCCTCGCCCGCGAGGCACTTGGTGAGGGTGGTCTTCCCCGCGCCGTTGCGGCCGACGAGGCCGATGCGGTCGCCCTTGGCGACGCGGAAGGTGGCGTTTTCGATGAGGACACGGGCACCGGCGCGCAGCTCGATACCGGAGGCGGAGATCACGGACAGACTCCAGGGCGGATACGGGGGCGGGATGGGCGGCTGAGGACGTTCCCGCCGTCTAATGCGCGAGGAGAAAGGCCATGGGGGACAGTCTAACGGGGCGGTGCAACCACTTTTTCTGCGTGCGGGTGTTCGGTTGGTCTCGCCGGGTCGGTGTCAGTGGTGGGTGCCAGACTGGGCAGCAGAAGGGAGTGGTCGGTATGGCAGACACGTCCGGCGGGCGTCCGAGCATCTACCCGACGCTGCTGTACGCCGACGCGAAGGCGGCGATCCGGCAGCTCACGGGGGCCTTCGGCTTCACGGAGCTGTCGGTGTTCGAGGGCGAGGACGGCGCGGTGATGCACGCCGAGCTGGTGCAGGGCAACGGCGCGGTGATGATCGGCAGCAAGGGCACGGGCAGCGTCTTCGACAAGGCGATGAAGGACGCGGGCACGACCGGGGTGTACGTCGTCGTGGACGACGTGGACGCGCACCACCGCCGCGCCGTGGACCACGGCGCGGAGATCCTGATGCCCCCGACGGACCAGGACTACGGCTCACGGGACTACATGGCCCGGGACCTCGAGGGCAATGTGTGGAGCTTCGGGACGTACGCGCCGGAGACGGCCGGGTGACGGCCCGGCCGGGTCCCTAGCTGCCGCCGGTGTGCACCTGGAAGGCGGCCCGGCGTACGGCCTTGGCCAGGGCCGGGTCGGGATGCGCCGCGGCGAGGGCGACCAGGACCTGCACGGTCCGCGGGTGGCCCACGGCGCGCACCTCGTCCAGCAGCATCGGGATGGTCGGCTGCACGGCGGACTCCAGGTGGCGGACGAGCAGCGGGGCCTCACCGTGGTCGGCGACGGCGGCTGCGGTGTCCACCCACAGCCAGGTCGCCTCCTCCCGGGTGAGGACCTCGTGGGCGTCCTCCGGGTCGGCCCCGTCGTGCTCGGCCAGCCACAGCAGCGCGTACGGCCTCAGCGTCGGCTCGTCCAGCACGGCGCGGACGTCCGGCTCCGCCGGGGCGCCGACCACGCGCAGCGCCTCGAAGGCGAGGCCGCGCAGCAGGGCGTCCTCCCCGCGGGCGGCGCCGAGGAGTTCGGTGACGGCGCTGCCGACGGGGCGGGCGGCGAGCCAGGCGCGGTACTCGGCGCGGGCCGCGTTCGGGCGCAGCTGGGCGCAGCCGCGGAGCATGTCCTCGGCGGCCTGCTCGATGTTCCCGGCGGGGCTCTGCGCGGCGACGCAGATCTGCTCCAGCTTGACCCAGACGGCCCAGCTGCCGAGCGGGGTGAGCGTGGCCTGGCCGTCGCCGTAGGTGAGGGCGCCGACGGAGGCGAGGGCGCGCAGGGCCCAGTCGAGGAGCGGGGCGAGCGGGGCGTCGGTGGGCTCCGGGTCGGCCGGCGGCTCGGGCTGCGGGCCGTAGGGGATCTCGCAGCGTGCGGTGCGCAGCTCGGTGACGCGCTGCTCCAGGAGATCGAGGAGCTGCTCCACGGGGACGGGGCCGGCGGACAGCTGGAGGAAGGACAGCGCCTGCGGCATGGCCGAGACGACCTCGGCGACGGCGGCGGGCTCGTGATCCTCGGGTTCCGGATAGGCGAGCGACCAGGCGTCGAAGAGGGCGACCCAGCCGCGCAGGACGGCACTGTCGTCGCGGTCCCAGGCGCGCAGCCGCCAGCCGGGGCGGGCGCTGTCGCCGTGCACCTCGACGAGACCGGCGAGCCGGGCGGTGTCCCAGTCGGCTCTGACCTGATCCGGGGTCAGGCCCAGCTCGCGGGCGGCCCGTTCGGCGGTCGCTGCGGAGAGGGTGGCCTTGCCGTCGGCGGTGGCACTGCCCCGGCCGGGGCCCAGCTCGGTGTCGGCCCAGCGGGCGACGCGGGCCGCGTCGGCCAGACCTGAGCGTGCCATTCTGGCCAGCTCCGCCGGGGCCGGGGTGCCCTCCGGGGGCCGCGGTGCGGGTCGGCGCGAGCGCCGCTGGTTCATCGCTTGGGGGGCGGCGGCCAGGGGTCGCGGGCGGACGAGTCGAAGCCTGGAGTCGCGCGGGATACGGGACGTCACGGGGGCAGTCTTCCGGTTGACGGTCCGAAAACCCAAACGGAATGTCACGGCGGGCGACGGGGATGGCCAACGCACGGGGTCCCGCGAGCGGTCGAGGGCCGCAAACAGGCCAGTGGTACGACGCTAAACGGAATCATCACGACCGGTCGGTGGGGAACGGGTCGGAACGTGGTTGCGACGGGGCGAAGGGGGCGTGAACGGGGGGTGCGTGACGTGTAGGGGTCACATGAGAGGGGTCAGGAAGCGGCGCAGGGCCTCCTCGTAGCCTTGCGGGTCGGCGTTCCACATCGCTCCGTGGGGCGCGTTGCCGACGGTGCGGAAGGCGACGAGGTCGGGGCGCGCGCCGGCGAGCCGGCGGGAGAGCTGCCAGGGGGCCACCGTGTCGTCCGGTCCGTGGAGGACGAGCGACGGGACCCGGAGCCCGGCGGCGAGGGCCGCGCCCGGGACGCGGTCGCCGTAGAGGCCGGTGCGGCCCTGTGCGGCGCGGACCGCCAGGGGCAGCAGCACGCCCGGGGTGCGGCGGGCCGCGGCGAGGGCGCGCAGGGTGGCCTCCCAGCTGAGCACCGGGGAGTCCAGGACGAGCCCGGAGACGCGGTCGCTCAGTTCCGAGTGCGCGGCGGCGCGCAGGGCCATGGTGGCGCCGGTGGACCAGCCGTGCAGGACGACCTGCCGGGCGCCGTGGCGCACGGCGTACCGGATCGCCGCGTCGAGGTCGCGCCACTCGGTCTCGCCGAGGTGGCTCAGGCCGTCGGGCGGGCGGGGCGCGCCCAGGTCGCCACGGTAGGCGAGGGCGAGCACCGGGAAGTGGTTGCTGTGCAGGAACCCCAAGACGTTCATGGCGAGTTCCCGGGTGGTGCCGAGGCCGTGCACGGCGATCACCCAGGTGTCCCGGGCGCCGGGGACGAACCACGCGGGCAGGGCGCCGAGTTCGCCGGGTATGTCGACGTCGTCGTGTTCGATGCCGAGGGCGGCGCTCGGGTTGCCGACGTACACGTTCGGGGTGAGCCAGGCCTTGTCGCCGGGTTTCAGGGTGCCGTGGGTGACCCGCTCCAGGCGGCGTACGACGGTGTCGGCGGGATGCGGGGTGTCGGCCAGGACGGGGCCGACGACCGCGTGGGAGCCGTTGCCGGACAGGCCGTAGCGGCCGGGCCGCAGGGCGGCCAGGTCGCGGGTGAGGCTGATCTGCCCCGCGGCGGTGCCGTGCACGGTGAGCCGGGGTTCGGTGGGCAGGGGCCGGCCGGGAGGCGCCTTGAGCGCGGCGTCACTGGCGAACCGTCCGGCGGCCACGGCGGCAGCTCCGGCTCCGATCAGGGCGGTGACGGCAGCGGCCGTCGCTCTGGCGGTGCGCACGACTCCAGTGTCCCGGCCGACCCGGCGACGGACCAGTGGGAGGCAGCGGCGGGGTGACGGGGGCGGGCGGCCGGGGCGGATGGTCAGCGCTGCTGGCCGTAGCCCCGTAGCTGTTTCTCCACCTCCGCCAGTTGCTCGCCCGACAGCAGGCTCGGGGACAGGCCCGGCACCGATGTGGCGGTCAGCCACAGGCGGCACATCCATTCCAGCTGGGCGGTGCGGTCGTAGGCCTGGTCCAGGGAGGCGCCATGGGTGACGGTGCCGTGGTTCTGGAGGAGGCAGCCGGAGCGGCCGTCGAGGGCGCGGAGCATGTTTTCGGCCAACTCGTCGGTGCCGTACGTGGCATACGGGGCGACCCGGATGGGCCCGCCGAGCGCGGCGGCCATGTAGTGGATCAGCGGCAGCTCGCTCACGAGCGTCGAGACGGCCGTCGCGTGCACGGCGTGGGTGTGGACGACGGCACGGGCGCCGGTCGTGCGGTAGACCGCGAGGTGCATGGGCAGCTCGCTGGTCGGGACGAGCGTGCCGAGGACCTGCCGGCCGTCGAGCCCGACGCCGGTCACGTCGTCCGGCCCGAGCCGGTCGTAGGGGACGCCCGAAGGCGTGACCAGGACGGTGTCCCCGACGCGCACCGAGACGTTCCCGGACGTGCCGACGACGAGGCCGTCGGAGACGGTCCGGCGGGCCGTCGTGACGAGTTCCTCCCAGGCGCGCGCCTCCTCGGGGCGCACCCCCCTCCGCCGCGACTCCCCCGCATCCTGCCCGATGCCCCGGACGTCTCCCGTGCCCCGCCCGTCACCTCGCTGCTCAGCCATGCGGCGATCCTGCCAGGCGATCCCCCAACGCGCCGCCGGGCGGGGGCACTTTAGGCCGGACGCCGCGCCTCCGTAAGGGCACATACCCGCATATGTGCCCCAGAGTTCTCTCTTGGCTGGAGATCTTCGGATATCCAATGATCTTCCAATACCCTCTGGGGGATTTGCCGTGCACGTCGCCATTCCGGGGGGAATCATGGCCCGTGACCGCACACCGTCCCGACGCCGCGGCCGGTGGCTCGCCGTGTACGCGGCGGCACTCGTGATGGGAGGCACCGCCCTCGCCGAGGCTCCCGCCTCGGGGGCGAGCCGTCCCAAGGGACACGACGTCTCGTCGCACCAGAAGGACATCGACTGGCACGACGCGAAGGCGAAGGGCGCCAGGTTCGTCTACGTCAAGGCGACGGAGTCCACCAGCTACCGCAACCCCTACTTCGGCCGGCAGTACGACGGATCGCGCACGGCGGGTCTCGTCCGCGGCGCCTACCACTTCGCGATACCCGACCGGTCGTCGGGCCAGGCGCAGGCGGCGCATTTCGTACGCAATGGCGGCGGCTGGACCGCCGACGGCTGGACGCTGCCGCCCGCGCTCGACATCGAGTACAACCCGTACGACAAGAAGCACAAGTGCTACGGCCTGAGCAAGGCGAGGATGGTCGGCTGGATCAGGTCGTTCAGCGACGAGGTCGAGCGGCTCACCGGCCGCCGTCCGGTGATCTACACGACCACCCACTGGTGGAACACCTGCACGGGCAGCAGCCGCGCCTTCGCCGCCGACCACCCCTTGTGGATCGCCCGTTACAACGCCGCGAGCGCGGGTACCCTGCCGGCCGGCTGGTCCTCGTGGACCTTCTGGCAGTACGACAACGACTCCGGGAGCCTTCCGGGGGATCAGAACCTCTTCGACGGATCACTCCATCGACTGAAACAGTTCGCGCGCGGCGCCTAACCCCTGGGGCGCGGGGAGCCTGGCAGCGGGGCGGAACACCACCCCTCGCATGCGGACACCCCTGCGCCCCTCCCAGTTCATCTTCCGTTCACTCGGGTTACCTACGTTCGACGGGCCAACGACCTCGAACGATTGCCTGGGTAAATGGAAAGCTTCTCGCTGATCCTCGCGATTGTGGTGGTAACCGCACTCGCGTTCGATTTCACGAACGGTTTCCACGACACCGCGAACGCGATGGCCACGACCATTTCCACGGGCGCCATGAGGCCCAAGGTCGCCGTCGCCATGTCCGCCGTCCTCAACCTGGTCGGCGCCTTCCTGTCCGTGGAAGTCGCCAACACGATCTCCAAAGGCCTCGTCGACGAGGCCGGCATCCGTCCCGAGGTCATCTTCGCCGCCCTGGTCGGCGCGATCCTCTGGAACCTGCTGACCTGGCTGGTCGGCCTGCCGTCCAGCTCCTCGCACGCCCTGATGGGCGGCCTGATCGGCGCCACGATCGCCTCGGCGGGCGTCGGCGCGGTGCACGGTGACGTCCTGGTCACCAAGGTGCTGATCCCGGCGATCGCCGCCCCGGTGGTCGCGGGCATCGCGGCACTGCTCGCCACACGGCTGACGTACTCCCTCGGCAGGAAGGCCGACGGCAAGGCCTCCGAGAAGGGCTACCGGGCCGGCCAGATCGCCTCCGCGGGCCTGGTCTCGCTGGCCCACGGCACCAACGACGCCCAGAAGACGATGGGTGTCATCACCCTCGCCCTGGTCGCCGGCGGTGCCGTCGCCCCCGACTCCGACCCGCCCATGTGGGTCATCCTCTCGGCGGGTCTCGCCATCGCTCTCGGCACGTACCTGGGTGGCTGGCGCATCATTCGCACCATGGGCAAGGGCCTGACCGACCTCCAGCCGCAGCAGGGCTTCGCCGCCCAGACCAGCGCGGCCACGGTCATCCTGGCCTCCTCGCACATCGGTTTCTCCCTCTCCACCACCCACTCCGTGTCCGGCTCGGTGATGGGCGCGGGGCTCGGCCGCAAGGGCGGTGTCGTCCGCTGGTCGACGGCGACGCGGATGTTCGTCGCGTGGGGTCTGACCCTGCCGGCGGCGGCCCTGGTGGGCGCGCTCGCCGAGTACGTCACCGGCTTCGGCAGCTGGGGCACCGCGGTGGTGGCCGTCTTCCTCGTCGCCTCCAGTGCGGCGATCTGGAAGATCTCGCGGCGTGAGGTCGTCGACCACACCAACGTCAACGACGCCGACGAGGCGGAGCCGGCCGGTGTGGTGACCACGGCGATGGCCGCGGTGACGCCGCCGCCCGCGGGTGGCCCGGCCACGGACGTGCCGAGCGCCACGATCCCGGCGCCGGCCCCGGCCGACCGCGAGCCCTCCACCACGACCACCCCGGTCTGATCCCGCCCACTCGGTTACAAGGAGAACCTCTGCCATGAAGATCGACTGGGCGGCCCTCGGCTCCGTCTTCGGCGTCAGCCTCGTGGTCACCGTGGCCCTGGTGGGCCTGTTCACCCTCGGCATCACCGGCCTGTCCCGCCGCGAGCGGGCGGCCGCGGAGGGCGGGTCCGCGGGGCTCGCGGTGACGGGTGCGTACGCGTGCTTCGCAGCGTGTGCGGCGGCCGTGGGATACGGCATCTATCTGATCGTGGCCTGATCGCGATCGACTCCGCCGGGCGGTACGGGACTTGGGTCCCGTACCGCCCGGTGCCGTGTTGGCGGGGGTGACCAACTCGGCGCCACAGCGGCGGTGTGGGCTTCTCCACACTCTCCCCTCGCAGGTCAACGGCAAGTTGACGGCTGAACCCGGCCGTGGTGGACTGCCGGGGCCAGTACGGCGGCAGGAGAGGAAGCCGGTGCGAGTCCGGCGCGGTCCCGCCACTGTCACCGGGGTAGCAATCCCCGGGAGCCAGGAACTCTCACCGCCGGTCTAGTCGAACCAGGGCGTGGACACCCTGAGTGAGGACATATCGCCATGCGCGGCTGCCGATCGAGGTTCATCACCCCACCCCTGCCTGCCCACGCGGCCGGCTGAGCCCATGGGTGCCGGTCGCGTCTTCGCGTACGGCGCCGCCGCCGGTCTGATCGGTGACCTGCTGCTCGGCGATCCCCGCCGGGGGCATCCGGTCGCCGTGTTCGGGCGGGCCGCGGGCGCCGTGGAACGGGTGTTGTGGCGGGACCACCGGGGGTGGGGCGCGCTGCACACCGTGGTGTGTGCCGGAGGTGCCGTCACGCTCGGCGGCGTCGCCCAGCGTGCCGTGCGGGACTCCGCCGTCGCGTCCGTCGTGCTGACCGCCGCCGCCACCTGGGCCGTGGTCGGGGGGACTTCGCTCGCGCGGGAGGCCCGGGCCATCGGGCGTGCCCTGGAGGCGGGGGACGTCGAGGGGGCCCGGGCGCGGCTGCCGCATCTGTGCGGGCGGGATCCGCAGGCGCTCGACGCCGACGGGATCGCCCGGGCCGTGGTCGAGTCCGTCGCCGAGAACACCTCCGACGCGGTCGTGGGGGCGCTCGTGTGGGGGGCCGTCGGTGGTGTGCCGGGGCTCGTCGGGTTCCGGGCCGTCAACACCCTCGACGCCATGGTCGGGCACAAGTCGGCCCGGTACCGGCGCTACGGGTGGGCCTCCGCGCGGCTGGACGATCTCGCGGGCTGGCCGGGGGCCCGGCTGACCGCCGTGCTCGCGGCCCTGGCAGGAGACGATCCCCGGGGAGCGGTGCGCGCCTGGCGTGCCGATGCCGCCCGGCACCCGAGCCCCAACGCCGGGCCCGTGGAGGCCTCGTTCGCTGGGGCGCTCGGGGTGCGGCTGGGCGGGAGCCTGTCGTACGGCGGGCGCGTCGAGCACCGGCCCGTGCTCAACGGGGCCGGGCGCGGGGTGCGCACCCGGGACGTCGAACGGGCCGTACGGCTGTCCAGGCGTGTCGGCTGGCTCGCGCTCGGTGTCTGTGTCGCCGCGCGCCGCATCGCGAAAGGGCGTGACTCATGACGGGCGGTGGGCTTCTCGTCGCCGGTACCACCTCCGACGCCGGCAAGAGCGTCGTGACCGCCGGGATCTGCCGGTGGCTGGTGCGGCAGGGCGTCAAGGTCGCGCCCTTCAAGGCGCAGAACATGTCCCTGAATTCCTTCGTGACGAAGGAGGGCGCCGAGATCGGGCGGGCGCAGGCCATGCAGGCGCAGGCCTGCCGCGTCGAACCGACCGCGCTGATGAACCCGGTGCTGCTCAAGCCCGGTGGTGAACGCAGCAGCCAGGTCGTGCTGCTGGGCAAGCCGGTCGGCGAGCTCAGCGCGCGCGGGTACCACGGCGGACGGCAGCAGCGGCTCCTCGGGACCGTGCTGGACTGTCTGGAGCAGTTGCGGGGCACGTATGACGCGGTGATCTGTGAGGGGGCGGGCAGTCCCGCCGAGATCAATCTGCGCCGGACCGACATCGTCAACATGGGGATCGCCCGGGGCGCCGGGCTCCCCGTGCTCGTCGTCGGCGACATCGACCGGGGCGGTGTCTTCGCCTCGTTCTTCGGGACCGTGGCGCTGCTGTCGCGCGAGGACCAGGAGTGCGTCGCGGGGTTCCTCGTCAACAAGTTCCGGGGGGACGTCTCCCTGCTGGAGCCGGGGCTCGACATGCTCCAGGGCCTCACCGGGCGGCGTACGTACGGCGTCCTGCCCTTCCGGCACGGGCTGGGCATCGACGAGGAGGACGGGCTGCGGGTCTCCCTGCGGGGGACGGTCCGGGAGTCCGTCGTGGCCCCGCCGGTCGGCGCGGACGTGCTGCGGGTCGCGGTCTGTGCCGTTCCGCTGATGTCCAACTTCACGGACGTGGACGCGCTGGCCGCCGAACCCGGTGTCGTCGTGCGGTTCGTGGACCGGCCGGAGGAACTCGCCGACGCCGACCTCGTCATCGTGCCCGGGACCCGCGGCACCGTCCGTGCGCTGGAGTGGCTGCGGGAGCGCGGACTGGCCGACGCGCTTCGGCGCAGGGCCGCCGAGCAGCGGCCCGTCCTCGGGATCTGCGGCGGCTTCCAGATCCTCGGCGCGCACATCGAGGACGACGTGGAGAGCCGCCGGGGCCATGTCGAGGGGCTCGGGGTCCTGCCCGTGCGGGTGCGGTTCGCCCGCGAGAAGACCCTCACGCGGCCGGAGGGCGAGGCCCTCGGGGAGCGCGTCGAGGGGTACGAGATCCACCACGGCGTCGCCGACGTCCAGGGCGGGGACGCCTTCCTGGACGGCTGCCGGGTCGGCCAGACCTGGGGCACGCACTGGCACGGCTCGCTGGAGTCGGACGGGTTCCGGCGGGCCTTCCTGCGCGAGGTCGCGGCCGCCGCCGGGCGCCGCTTCGTGCCGGCGCCCGACACCTCGTTCGCCGCGCTGCGCGAGGAGCAGCTCGACCGGCTCGGCGACCTGATCGAACAGCACGCGGACACGGACGCGCTGTGGCGGCTCATCGAGTCGGGCGCGCCGCGAGGACTGCCCTTCATTCCACCGGGAGCACCCGCATGAGCACTGTGTTGTTGTTGTCGACCGCCGACACGGACCTGCTGGCGGCCCGGGCCGCCTCCGGTGCCTCGTACCGGATCGGCAACCCGACCCGCGTGGACGTCCAGGAGGAGCTTCCGGCCCTCCTCGACGGCGCGGACATCGCCGTCGTGCGGCTGCTCGGCGGCAAGCGGGCCTGGGAGGACGGGCTCGCCGCGCTGAAGGCCTCCGGCGTCCCGACCGTGCTGCTGGGCGGCGAGGCGGTGCCCGACGCGGAGCTGATGGCCGAGTCGTCGGTGCCGGCGGGTGTCGTGGCGGAGGCGCTGAAGTACCTCGTGGAGGGCGGTCCGGCCAACCTCACCGAGCTGGCGCGGTTCCTGTCCGACACCGTGCTGCTCACGGGCGAGGGGTTCGCAGCCCCACAGCGGATGCCGGAGTACGGCGTCCGCGGCGAGCGCGCGCAGGAGGCGGGCCGGCCGACCGTCGGCGTGCTCTTCTACCGGGCACACGAGCTGAGCGGCAACACCGCCTTCGTGGACACCCTGTGCGATGCGATCGAGGCGCGGGGCGCCAACGCCCTCCCCGTCTACTGCGGTTCGCTGCGCGGGGCCGACGCGGGGCTGTACGAGCTCCTCGGGCGGGCGGACGCCCTCGTCGCCACCGTCCTCGCCGCCGGCGGCACCCACGCCTCGCAGGCCTCCGCGGGCGGAGACGAGGAGTCCTGGGACATCGGCGCCCTCGCCGAGCTGAACATCCCCGTGCTGCAAGGGCTGTGCCTGACGTCCTCACGGCGCGCCTGGGAGGCGTCCGACGCCGCCCTCTCCCCCATGGACGCCGCGATGCAGGTGGCCATCCCGGAGTTCGACGGGCGGCTGATCACCGTGCCGTTCTCGTTCAAGGAGCAGGGTGCGGACGACGTGCCCGTGTACGTCGCCGACCCGGAGCGGGCCGCGCGGGTCGCCGGGATCGCCGTACGGCACGCGCGGCTGAAGCACAAGGCGAACGCCGACAAGAAGCTCGCGCTCGTCTTCACCGCGTACCCGACCAAGCACTCGCGCGTCGGCAACGCCGTCGGGCTGGACACCCCGGCCTCGGCGGTGCGGGTGCTGGACGCCCTCAAGGACGCCGGGTACGGCCTCACCGAGTACCCGGACCAGGGCGACGAGCTGATCCACCGGCTCATCGAGGCCGGCGGGCACGACGTGGAGTGGCTGACGGACGAGCAGCTGGCCGCCGCGCCCGCCCGGGTGCCGCTGGCGGACTACCGGGCCTGGTTCGAGAAGCTCGACCCGGAGCTGAGGGACGCCATGACCGAGGCGTGGGGCGAGCCGCCGGGCAGCCTCTACGTCGACGGGGACGACATCGTGCTGGCGTCCCTGCAGTTCGGGAACGTCGTGGTGATGATCCAGCCGCCGCGCGGCTTCGGCGAGAACCCGATCGCGATCTACCACGACCCGGACATGCCGCCGTCCCACCACTACCTGGCGGCCTACCGCTGGCTGGAGAACAGTTTCGGCGCGGACGCGATCGTGCACATGGGCAAGCACGGCACGCTGGAGTGGCTGCCCGGCAAGGGCCTCGGGCTCAGCGGCGGGTGCGCCCCGGACGCCGTGCTCGGGGAGCTGCCGCTGATCTACCCGTTCATCGTCAACGACCCGGGCGAGGGCACCCAGGCCAAGCGGCGCGGGCACGCCACGGTCGTCGACCACCTGGTGCCGCCGATGGCCCGCGCCGACACCTACGGCGACCTGGCCAAGCTGGAGCAGCTCCTGGACGAGTACGCGCTCGTCTCCGACCTGGACCCGGCGAAGGCCCCGGCCGTGCGCGCGCAGATCTGGACCCTCGTCAAGGCCGCCGAGCTCCATCACGACCTGCATGTCGACGAGCAGCCGGACGACGACGCGTTCGACGAGTTCGTCATGCACATCGACGGCTATCTGTGCGAGATCAAGGACGTGCAGATCCGCGACGGCCTGCACATCCTGGGCGGCGGCCCGGTCGGTGAGCCGCGCGTCAACCTCGTGCTGGCGGTGCTGCGCGCCTCGCAGGTGTGGGGCGGGCAGGCCGACGCGCTGCCCGGGCTCAGGGCGGCGCTGGCGGCGCACTTCGGGCTGGTGGAGAAGGAGTTGCTGGCCGAGCCGGGCGCTGCGGTGAAGGTGCCGGCGGAGCTGACGGAGCTGGTGGCGGGCCCGGCGCGCACCGCCGCCGACGCGATCGACCTGCTGGAGCAGCTGTGCCGGCGGATCGCGGAGGGCATGGAGGAGCGCGGCTGGGCGGTCGCCGAGGCCCCGGCGCTGGTCCGGGAGGTGCTCGGCGGGGACGTCGCCGACGCCGTGGCGGTGCTGGAGTTCGCCTGCACGGAGGTCGTGCCGCGGCTGGCCGGGACCAGCGACGAGATCGGGCACATCCTGCGGGCGCTGGACGGCGGTTACGTCCCGGCGGGTCCCTCCGGCTCGCCAACCCGCGGTCTGGTCAACGTCCTGCCGACGGGGCGCAACTTCTACTCCGTCGACCCCAAGGCGATCCCGTCCCGGCTGAGCTGGGAGGTCGGGCAGTCGCTCGCGGACTCGCTGGTGCAGCGGTACCTGACCGACACCGGTGAGTACCCGGAGTCCGTCGGCCTGACGGTGTGGGGCACCTCGGCCATGCGCACCCAGGGCGATGACATCGCCGAGATCCTGGCGCTGCTGGGCTGCCGCCCGGTGTGGGACGACGCCTCGCGCCGGGTGACCGGGTTCGAGGTGATCCCCCCGCAGGAGCTCGGCCGGCCGCGCATCGACGTGACGGTCCGGATCTCCGGCTTCTTCCGGGACGCGTTCCCGCATGTGGTGGGGCTGATCGACGACGCAGTCCGCGCGGTCGCCGAGCTGGACGAGCCCGCCGAGCAGAACTACGTCCGGGCGCACGCCGACGAGGACACCGCCGAGCACGGCGACCGGCGCCGGGCGACCGCCCGGATCTTCGGCTCCAAGCCGGGGGCGTACGGGGCCGGTCTGCTGCCGCTGATCGACGCGCGCAACTGGCGCTCCGACGCGGACCTCGCCGAGGTGTACGCGGTCTGGGGCGGCTACGCCTACGGGCGGGGCCTCGACGGGCGGGCCGCGCGCGGCGACATGGAGACGGCGTTCCGGCGGATCGCGGTCGCCGCGAAGAACGTCGACACGCGGGAGCACGACCTCGTCGACGCCGACGACTACTTCCAGTACCACGGCGGCATGGTCGCCATGGTCCGCCATCTGACGGGCGCGAGCCCCGAGGCGTACGTGGGCGACTCGGCCACTCCGGACCAGGTGAAGACCCGCACGCTGGGCGAGGAGACCCACCGGGTGTTCCGCGCCCGGGTGGTCAACCCGCGCTGGATGGCGGCCATGCGGCGGCACGGCTACAAGGGCGCCTTCGAGATGGCCGCGACCGTGGACTACCTGTTCGGGTACGACGCCACGGCCGGGGTCGTGGACGACTGGATGTACGAGAAACTCAGCGCCGAGTACGTCTTCGACCCGGAGAACCGGGACTTCATGAAGACGTCCAACCCCTGGGCGCTGCGCGGCATCACCGAGCGGCTGCTGGAGGCCGCCGACCGCGGACTGTGGGCGGAGCCGGACGCGGAGACGCTGGACCGGCTGCGCGCCACCTACCTGGAGCTCGAAGGCGACTTGGAAGGTGACGACAAGTGAGCACCCCGTTCCCGTTCACGGCCGTGGTCGGCCAGGACGACCTGCGGCTCGCACTGCTGCTGAACGCCGTGTCGCCGGCGGTCGGCGGTGTGCTGGTGCGCGGTGAGAAGGGCACCGCCAAGTCGACCGCCGTGCGGGCGCTGTCCGCGCTCATGCCTCAGGTGGACGTCGTCCCCGAGTGCCGCTTCTCCTGCGACCCCGGCTCCCCCGACCCCGCCTGCCCGGACGGGCCGCACGCGCCGGGAACCGCCGGCCGGTCCCGTCCGGCCCGGATGGTGGAACTGCCCGTCGGCGCCTCGGAGGACCGGCTGGTGGGCGCGCTGGACATCGAGCGGGCGCTGTCGGAGGGCGTGAAGGCCTTCGAGCCCGGCCTGCTCGCCGACGCGCACCGCGGCATCCTCTACGTGGACGAGGTCAACCTCCTCCACGACCACCTGGTCGATCTGCTGCTCGACGCGGCCGCGATGGGCGCCTCGTACGTGGAACGCGAGGGCGTCTCCGTACGGCACGCGGCACGGTTCCTGCTCGTCGGCACCATGAACCCCGAAGAGGGCGAGCTGCGGCCGCAGTTGCTCGACCGGTTCGGGCTGACCGTGGAGGTCTCGGCCTCGCGGGAGCCCGAGCAGCGGGTGGAGGTCGTCCGGCGGCGGCTCGCCTACGACGCCGATCCGGAGGGGTTCGCGGCCCGGTGGGCGGACGAGGAGGCCGACGTACGGGCGCGGATCGTCGCGGCGCGGGAGCTGCTGCCGTCGGTACGGCTGGGCGACGGGGCGCTGCGGCAGATCGCGGCGACCTGCGCGGCCTTCGAGGTCGACGGCATGCGCGCCGACATCGTGATGGCGCGCACGGCGACGGCGCTGGCGGCCTGGGCGGGGCGTACGGACGTGCTCGCGGAGGACGTCCGGCAGGCCGCGCTGCTCGCGCTGCCGCACCGCCGGCGGCGCAACCCCTTCGACGCGCCGGGGCTGGACGAGGACAAGCTGGACGAGACCCTGGAGGAGTTCTCCGGGGACGACGACCCGGACCCCGATCCCGACCAGGGCCCGGAGGGGCCCGGCGGGGGCGGCGGGCAGCCCGAGCCCGACGAGGGGCCCCAGGGCGATGACACCGGGGCTCCGCCCGAGGCCGGGGAGAACGGGCAGCCGCAGCCGTCCGGGGCCGGTGAGCAGTCGGCCGTACGGGCGGCGGAGCCGTTCAGGACCAAGGTGCTGAGCGTGCCCGGGATCGGCGAGGGGGCCACCGGGCGGCGTTCCCGGGCGCGGACCGAGCACGGGCGGACGACCGGGGCCCGGCGGCCGCGGGGCGCGCTCACCAAGCTGCACCTGGCGGCGACCGTGCAGGCCGCGGCACCGCACCAGCGGGCGCGCGGGCGGTCCGGGCCGGGTCTTGTCGTGCGCCGGGACGATCTGCGGCAGGCGACCCGCGAGGGGCGCGAGGGCAACCTCGTGCTCTTCGTCGTGGACGCCTCCGGGTCGATGGCGGCGCGGCAGCGGATGAGTGCCGTGAAGGGGGCCGTGCTGTCGCTGCTGCTGGACGCGTACCAGCGGCGCGACAAGGTGGGGCTGGTGACGTTCCGGGGTTCGGGCGCCGACGTCGCGCTGCCGCCGACCTCGTCCGTGGACGCGGCGGCGGCCCGGCTGGAGTCGCTGCCGACCGGCGGGCGCACACCGCTGGCCGCCGGGCTGCTGCGCGCGCACGACGTGCTGCGGGTGGAGCGGCTGCGGGATCCGGCACGGCGGCCGCTGGTCGTGCTGGTGACGGACGGGCGGGCCACCGGAGGCCCGGAGCCGGTCGCCCTGGCCGGGCGGGCGGCACGGCTGTTCGCGGCCGAGGGCGTCGCGTCGGTCGTCGTGGACTGCGAGTCGGGGCCGGTGCGGCTGGGGCTCGCCGGGCAGCTCGCCGGTGAGCTGGGCGGCACCGCCGTGACGCTGGACGAGCTGCGGGCCGACTCGATCGCCGGGCTGGTCAGGGATGTGCAGGGGACTTCGAGGAGGGCCGCGTAATGCCGCAGGGACAGCCGAGTGTCATTCCGGACGACGGTCTGACGACCCGGCAGCGCCGGAACCGGCCGCTCGTCGTCGTGCACACGGGCGTCGGCAAGGGCAAGTCGACGGCCGCCTTCGGGCTCGCGCTGCGGGCCTGGAACCAGGGGTGGCCGATCGGGGTGTTCCAGTTCGTCAAGTCGGCGAAGTGGAAGGTCGGCGAGGAGAACGCGCTGCGCGTGCTCGGTGCCTCCGGCGAGGGCGGGACCGTCGCCTGGCACAAGATGGGCGAGGGCTGGTCCTGGGTGCAGCGCGATGCGCAACTGGACAACGAGGAGAAGGCCCGGGAGGGCTGGGAGCAGGTCAAGCGGGACCTGGCGGCGGAGACCTACCGGCTGTACGTGCTGGACGAGTTCGCCTACCCGATGCACTGGGGGTGGGTCGACACGGACGAGGTCGTGGACGTCCTGCGGAACCGGCCCGGTACCCAGCATGTGGTGATCACGGGGCGCAACGCTCCGGAGAAGCTCGTGGACTTCGCCGACCTCGTGACCGACATGTCCAAGGTGAAGCACCCGATGGACGCCGGGCAGAAGGGGCAGAGGGGCATCGAGTGGTGATGTCCTCGTCCGTGCCCCGGCTGGTCGTCGCCGCGCCCTCGTCGGGCAGCGGCAAGACCACCGTCGCCACGGGGCTGATGGCCGCGTTCGCCGCGCGGGGACTCGCGGTGTCCCCGCACAAGGTCGGGCCGGACTACATAGACCCCGGGTACCACGCGCTCGCGACCGGGCGGGTGGGGCGGAACCTCGACGCGTACCTGTGCGGGCCGGACCTGGTCGGGCCGTTGTTCCTGCACGGGGCGCGCGGGTGTGACGTCGCCGTCGTCGAGGGCGTGATGGGGCTGTACGACGGGGCCGCCGGGGAGGGGGAGCTGGCCTCCACGGCTCATGTCGCGAAGTTGTTGCGGGCGCCGGTGGTGCTGGTCGTCGACGCGTCGTCGCAGTCCCGGTCGGTGGCGGCGCTGGTGCACGGGTTCGTCTCCTGGGATCCGCAGGTGCGGGTCGGGGGCGTGATCCTGAACAAGGTCGCCTCGGACCGGCACGAGGTGATGCTGCGGGAGGCGTTGGAGCAGGTGGGGGTGCCTGTGCTCGGGGTGCTGCGGCGGGCTCCGCAGGTGGACACGCCGTCGCGGCATCTGGGGCTGGTGCCGGTCGCCGAGCGGCGGGCCGAGGCGGTGGAGGCGGTCGCGGCGATGGCCGCGCAGGTCTCCGACGGTTGTGATCTGGACGCGTTGATGGGGTTGGCGCGGGGTGCGGGGGCGTTGTCGGGTGCGGCTTGGGATGCGGCTGAGGCTGTTTCCTCGTCCACCCACCACTCGACGCAGTCGGACGAGAAGCCGAAGCCGAGGGTCGCTGTCGCCGGTGGTCCCGCGTTCACCTTCTCCTACGCCGAGCACACCGAGCTGCTCGCCGCCGCCGGTGCCGACGTCGTGCCCTTCGATCCGCTGCGGGACGAGGAACTGCCCGAAGGGACGCGCGGGTTGGTGATCGGGGGCGGGTTCCCCGAGGTGTACGCCGCCGAGCTGTCCGCCAATGAACCCCTGCGGAAGGCCGTTGCGCACCTGGCGGGGAGCGGCGCTCCGGTGGCCGCCGAGTGTGCCGGGCTGCTGTATCTGTGCCGGGAGCTGGACGGGCAGCCGATGTGCGGGGTGCTGGACGCCGGGGCGCGGATGACCGGACGGCTGACCCTGGGGTACCGGGACGCGGTGGCCGTCGGCGACAGTGTGCTCGCGGCGGCGGGGACACGGATGCGGGGGCACGAGTTCCACCGGACCGCCGTGGAGCCCGGGGCGGGGGCCGAACCCGCCTGGGGCCTCAAGACCCCTCGGCGGCGGGTCGAGGGGTTCGTGCAGCGCGGTGTGCACGCGAGCTATCTGCACACGCACTGGGCGGCGCAGCCCGGTGTCGCCCGTCGGTTCGTGGAGAGGTGCCGGACGTCATGAGCAGCAGGCTGGTCGGGGTCGGGGTCGGGCCCGGGGATCCGGAGCTGGTGACCGTCAAGGGCGTGAACGCCCTGCGCGAGGCGGACGTCGTCGTCGTGCCCGTGATGGCTGCGCCCGATGGCAAGGACGGGGGCGAGCGCGGGCGGGCCGAGGCGACCGTGCTGCACTACGTGCCCGAGGAGAAGGTCGTCCGGGTCGTGTTCGCGCTGAACGAGCGGAGCGACCGGGCCCGGCGCGAGGCGGCCTGGGACGCGGCCGGGCAGCGGGTGGCCGAGCTGCTGCGCGGGCACGGCGCCGTCGCCTTCGCGACCATCGGGGACCCCAACGTGTACTCCACCTTCACCTACCTCGCGCAGACCATCGCCGAGCTGGTGCCCGGGACCGTCGTCGAGACCGTGCCCGGGATCACCGCCATGCAGGACCTCGCCGCGCGGTCGGGCGCCGTGCTGACCGAGGGGACCGAGCCGCTCACGCTCGTGCCCGTCACGGCGGGGTCGACCGTGCTCAAGGAGGCCCTCGCCGGGCCCGGGACCGTCGTCGCCTACAAGTTCGGCCGGCAGGCGCACGAGGTCGGCGAGGCGCTGCGGGAGACCGGGCGGATCGGCGACGCGGTGTGGGGGTCGGCGCTGGGGCTGACGGAGGAGTCGATCCGGCCGGCCGCCGAACTCGACGGCACTCCCCTGCCCTATCTGTCGACGCTCATCTCCCCCGCGCGGCGCGACGGCGGCCGGGGCGGAAAGCTCTGACGCGCCCGTCCATCACCCTGCCCCACCGGTAACCCCCCTGTACGAGAGGACCAACCCCATGGCCGACGCCCCCACCGGCAAGGTGACCTTCGTCGGTGCCGGCCCCGGCGCCGCCGACCTGCTGACGTTCCGTGCCGCGCGCGCCATCGCCGAGGCCGACGTGGTGATCTGGGCGGCCAGCCTGGTCCAGGCGGAGGTCCTCCAGCACGCGCGCCGGGACGCGGAGATCCTCGACTCGGCGGCCCTGTCCCTGGAGGACGTGGTGGCGGTGTACGAGCGGGCGCGCGAGGAGGGGCTGAAGGTGGCCCGGATCCACTCCGGTGACCCCGCCCTGTGGGGCGGCACCCAGGAGCAGCTCGACCGGTGTGCCGAGATCGGCCTGGCGACCGAGGTCGTGCCCGGGGTGTCCGCCTTCTCCGCGGTCGCCGCGCTCGCCCGGCGCGAGCTGACCATCCCCGAGGTCGCCCAGTCCGTCGTGCTGACCCGGCTGGGCGGGGGCAAGACGCCCATGCCGCCCGGGGAGGAGGTCCGCGAGTTCGCCAAGCACGGCACCACCATGGCGATCTTCCTCTCCGCCGCCCGCAGCGGGCAGCTGGTGCGGGAGCTGCTGGAGGGCGGTTATCCGACGACGACCCCGGTCGTGGTCGCGTACCAGGCGACCTGGCCGGAGGAGCTGGTCGTGAAGTGCACGGTCGGCACGTTGGAGGAGACGGTCAAGGAGCACAAGCTCTGGAAGCACACGCTGTTCCTGGTCGGCCCGGCGCTCGACGCGCACGGCACGCGCTCGCACCTCTACCACCCGGGCCACTTCCACGGTTACCGCAAGGCCGACCCCGAGGCCCGCAAGGCCCTGCGCGAACGGGGTGCCCGCTCATGATGGTCCGGCCTCCCGTACCTGTCGAACGCAGGGAAGACATCGCAGAAGGAGTCGCTCAGTGATCGGCCTCATTTCCGCCACGACGGCGGGCGCGGCTGCGCGGGACCGGCTTGCCGCCGCGTGGCCGGACCGCACACGCGTGTACGAGGGTCCCGTCGGTGACGCCGTACGGGCCGCGTTCGCGCAGTGCGAGCAGCTCGTGTGCTTCCTGGCGACCGGCGCGGTGGTGCGGCTGGTGGCACCGCTGCTGTCCGGCAAGACGGCGGACCCGGGCGTGGTGTGCGTCGACGAGGGCGGGCGGTTCGCGGTGTCCCTGGTGGGCGGGCACGCGGGCGGGGCCAACGAACTCGCCCGGGAAGTCGGGGAGTTGCTGGGTGCCGAGCCGGTCGTGACCACGGCGACGGACGCCGTGGACCTGCCCGGCCTGGACACCCTCGGCCTGCCCGTGGAGGGCGATGTCGCCGGGGTCTCCCGGGCGTTGCTGGACGGTGAGGCGGTGGCGCTGCGTGCCGAGGTGGCCTGGCCGCTGCCGGCGCTCCCGGTGGCCGCCGAGGGGGCGTGCACGATCCGGCTGACCGACCGGCTCGTCGAGGTGGCCGAGCGCGAGGTGGTGCTGCGCCCGCCGTCCCTGGTCGTCGGGGTCGGGGCGTCGAAGGGCGCTCCCGCCGAGGAGGTGCTCGGGCTGGTCGAGGGCACGCTGCGGGAGGCCGGGCTGTCCGCGGCGTCGGTCGCCGAGCTCGCCACCGTCGACGCCAAGGCCGAGGAGCCCGGCATCGTCGAGGCCGCCCGGCGGCTCGGTGTGCCCCTGGTGACGTACCCCGCCGGTGAGTTGGCCGGGGTCGACGTGCCCAACCCGTCCGACGCGCCGCTCACCGCCGTCGGCACCCCCTCGGTCGCGGAGGCCGCCGCCCTGGTGCGCGGGGGCGAACTCCTCGTCCCCAAGCGGAAGTCGGCCGCCAGCCCCGCCATGGCGACCTGTGCCGTCGTACGGCGACCGGGGCGCGGGCGGCTCGCGGTGGTCGGGCTCGGGCCGGGTGCCCGGGACCTGCTGACGCCGCGCGCGAAGGCCGAACTCCGGCGCGCCTCCGTGCTCGTCGGACTCGACCAGTACGTCGACCAGATCCGCGATCTGCTGCGGCCCGGCACCCGGATCCTGGAGTCGGGGCTGGGGGCCGAGGAGGAGCGGGCGCGCACGGCCGTCGAGGAGGCTCGCGAGGGGCGGGCCGTCGCGCTGATCGGCAGCGGGGACGCGGGCGTGTACGCCATGGCCTCCCCCGCGCTCGCCGAGGCCTCCGACGACATCGACGTGGTCGGTGTGCCCGGCGTGACGGCGGCGCTCGCGGCCGGCGCGATCCTGGGCGCGCCGCTGGGCCACGACCACGTGTCGATCAGCCTGTCCGACCTGCACACGCCGTGGGAGGTCATCGAGCGGCGGGTACGGGCGGCGGCCGAGGCCGACATCGTGGTGACGTTCTACAACCCGCGTTCCCGCGGCCGCGACTGGCAGCTGCCCAAGGCGCTGGGCATCCTCGCCGAGCACCGGGCGCCGACGACGCCGGTCGGTGTCGTGCGCAACGCCTCACGGCCGGACGAGTCCGCCCGGCTCACGACTCTGGCCGCGCTCGACCCGGCGACGGTCGACATGATGACGGTCGTCACCGTGGGCAACACCGCGACCCGCGAGATCGCCGGTCGCATGGTGACGCCGCGCGGCTACCGCTGGCAGGAGGAGCCCGAGTGAACCGCGCCGTCCACCACCCCACTTCCGCCGAGGAGAAACTGTGACCACCCCGCCCGCCCTGCTCATCGCCGGCCACGGCACCCGTGACGACGCCGGAGCCGAGGCGTTCCGCGACTTCGTGCGGGAGCTGGGGGCCCGCCACCCGGAACTGCCCGTCGCGGGCGGCTTCATCGAACTCTCCCCGCCGCCGCTGGGCGAGGCCGTCACCGAGCTGGTGGAGCGGGGCGTACGGCGGTTCGCCGCCGTGCCGCTGATGCTGGTGTCCGCCGGGCACGCCAAGGGCGACATCCCGGCGGCGCTGGCCCGCGAGAAGGAACGGCACCCCGGGATCTCGTACACGTACGGGCGTCCGCTCGGCCCGCACCCCGCGCTGCTGAACGTGCTGGAGCGGCGGCTGGACGAGGCGCTGGGCGGCGCCGCGGGGCGCCGGCCGGGTGACCGGGCCGACGTGACGGTGCTGCTGGTGGGGCGCGGGTCGACGGACCCGGACGCCAACGCCGAGGTGCACAAGGCGGCCCGGCTGCTGTGGGAGGGGCGCGGGTACGCGGGGGTCGAGACGGCGTTCGTGTCGCTGGCGGCGCCGGACGTGCCGAGCGGACTCGACCGGTGCGCACGGCTGGGCGCCCGCCGGATCGTGGTGCTCCCCTACTTCCTGTTCACCGGCATCCTGCCGGACCGGGTGCGGCAGCAGACGGAGGGCTGGGCGGCGGCGCACCCGGAGGTCGAGGTGTGCTCGGCCGACGTCATCGGGCCGGAGCCGGAGCTGCTGGACCTGGTGTGGGAGCGGTACGCGGAGGCCGTCGAGGGTGATCTGCGGATGAACTGCGACTCGTGCGTGTACCGCATCGCGCTGCCGGGCTTCGAGGACAAGGTGGGGCTGCCGCAGCAGCCGCACTTCCACCCGGACGACGACGGCCACCACCACGGGCACGGGCACCACCACGGGGCGCACTCCCATGCCCACTGACGGCGGCCACGATCTGCGGCACCACGGGGACGCGGAGGTCCGGGACGACGGCGGCTCGCTCGTCGACCTCGCCGTGAACGTCCGCGCGGACACCCCGCCGGCGTGGCTGCGGGAGCACATCGCCGCGTCGCTGGGCGGGTTGGCGGCCTACCCGGACGGGCGGGCCGCACGCGCGGCGGTGGCGGCGCGGCACGGTCTGCCGGCGGAGCGGGTGCTGCTGACGGCGGGGGCGGCGGAGGCGTTCGTGCTGCTGGCGCGGGCGCTGAAGGTGCGGCGGCCGGTCGTCGTGCACCCGCAGTTCACGGAGCCGGAGGCCGCGCTGCGGGACGCGGGGCACACGGTCGACCGGGTGCTGCTGCGGGAGGAGGACGGCTTCCGGCTGGACCCGGCGGCCGTCCCCGAGACCGCGGACCTGGTGGTGATCGGCAATCCGACGAACCCGACGTCGGTGCTGCACCCGGCGGACGTGATCGCCTCCCTCGCCCGGCCCGGGCGGCTGCTGGTCGTGGACGAGGCGTTCATGGACGCGGTGCCGGGCGAGCGGGAGTCCCTCGCGGAGCGCGTCGACGTGCCCGGCCTCGTGGTGCTGCGCAGCCTGACCAAGACGTGGGGGCTCGCGGGGCTGCGGATCGGGTACGTACTGGCGGCGCCGGAGACCGTCCGGGACCTGGAGCGGGCGCAGCCGCTGTGGCCGGTGTCGACGCCGGCGCTGGCCGCGGCGCAGGCGTGCGTGGGGCCACGGGCGGTGGCGGAGGCGGCCCACGCGGCGCACCGCATCGCCGCGGACCGGGCCCACCTGCTGACGGGCCTGGCCCGCTTCGCCCCGGCCGGGCTGCGGGTGGCCGGGCCCGCGCAGGGCCCCTTCGTCCTGGTCCGCCTTCCGCACGCGGCGGCCGTACGCAGCCGCCTGCGCGACCTCGGCTACGCCGTGCGGCGTGGGGACACCTTCCCCGGCCTGGACGGGGAGTGGCTGCGGCTGGCGGTGCGGGACCGGGCGACGATGGACGGGTTCCTGCGGGCGCTGGAGCGTGCGGTGGCGGCCTGACGGCCCACCGCCGGGCGGCCCGGCCGTCTCGGTCCCGATCGGTGCGCCGGCCCGGGGCCCACCCTGGCTGGGTTCGTCCTGGTCCTCCACGGTCTCAGAGGTCCGCACGCCCTGCCGTCCGGGGCCGGAAGCCGCAGGTCAGCTCCGGCGGCGGGCCAGGACCACCGTGTCCCGCCCGCCGCGAGCAGGGCGATGACGCCGCCCACGAGGTACGGCGTCGTGGAGCCGCCGCCCGGCTACCCGACCACGCGCCCGTTCAGCACCACCCGGCGCGGCGCCGCCAGCACCCCCACGTCCTTGCGCGGGTCCTCGTCGTAGACGACGAGGTCGGCCGGGGCGCCCTCGTCCAGGCCGGGGCGGCCGAGCCAGGCCCGGGCCGTCCAGGTCCCGGCGGCCAGGGCCTCGACGGGCGGGATGCCCGCGGTGACCAGTTCGGCGACCTCGGCCGCCGCGAGGCCGTGGGCGAGTCCGCCGCCGGCGTCGGTGCCGACGAAGACCGGGATCCCGGCGTCGTGGGCGCTGCGTACGGTGTCGTAGCGGCGCTCGTGGAGCCTGCGCATATGGGCCGACCAGCGCGGGAACCTGGCCTCGCCGCCGTCGGCGAGCCGGGGGAACGTCGCGATGTTGACCAGGGTCGGGACGATGGCGACGCCCCGCTCGGCGAAGAGCGGGACGAGGTCCTCGGTCAGGCCCGTCGCGTGTTCGACGCAGTCGATGCCGGCCTCGACGAGGTCCTGGAGGGAGTCCTCCGAGAAGCAGTGCGCGGTGACCCGGGCGCCCAGCCGGTGCGCCTCGGCGATCGCCGCCTCCACCGCCCCGCGGGGCCAGCAGGCCGACAGGTCGCCGAGGTCGCGGTCGATCCAGTCGCCGACCAGCTTCACCCAGCCGTCGCCGCGCCGGGCCTCCCGGGCGACGTAGGCGACCAGGTCGTCCGGCTCGATCTCCCAGGCGTAGTTGCGGATGTAGCGGCGGGTGCGGGCGATGTGCCGCCCGGCGCGGATGATCTTCGGCAGGTCGTCGCGGTCGTCGATCCAGCGGGTGTCGGAGGGCGAGCCCGCGTCGCGGATCAGCAGTGTGCCCGCGTCCCGGTCGGTCAGCGCCTGCTTCTCGGCGACGTCCTGCGGGACCGCGCCGTGCCGGTCGAGTCCCACGTGGCAGTGCGCGTCGACGAGGCCGGGCAGGGCCCAGCCCCGGACGGTACGGATGTCGCGGGCGCCGGCGGGACGGTCGTAGGAGATCCGGCCGTCGACGACCCACAGCTCGTCGCGGACCTCCTCGGGCCCGACGAGCACCCGTCCCTTCACGTGCAGCACCGTGCGATCGCTCATGTACGGCACCCTAGTCAGCGGCTAGTCGGCCTTGCCCACCTGGTCCGAGGTCTCCTCCTCCACCTCGGCCATGGCGGGGTCGAGGAGGCGGGAGAGGAAGTGGCGGGTGCGGTCGTGACGCGGGTTGCCGATGACCTGCTCGGGCGTGCCGTCCTCGACGATCACGCCGCCGTCCATGAAGACGACCCGGTCGGCGACCTCGCGGGCGAAGGTCATCTCGTGGGTGACGACCATCATCGTCATGCCCTCGTCGGCGAGCATGCGCATCACCGCGAGGACGTCGCCGACCAGTTCGGGGTCCAGCGCCGAGGTCGGCTCGTCGAACAGCATCACCTCGGGGCCCATGGCCAGGGCCCGGGCGATGGCGACGCGCTGCTGCTGGCCGCCGGAGAGGGAGGAGGGGTAGGCGGCCGCCTTCTCGGACAGGCCCACGCGCGCCAGGTTCTCGGCGGCCACCTGCGCGGCCGCCGCCTTGTCGCGACGAAGCACCCGGCGCTGCGGCAGCGTGAGGTTCTCGGTCACCGTGAGGTGCGGGAAGAGGTTGAACTGCTGGAAGACCATCCCGATGCGGCGGCGCACGGCGTCGATGTCGACGTCCGGGTCGGTCAGTTCCGTACCGCCGACGAACACCTGGCCCTTGGTCGGCTCCTCCAGCAGGTTCACGCAGCGCAGCAGCGTCGACTTGCCGGAGCCGGACGGGCCGATGACACAGACGACCTCGCCCCGGCCGATCTCCAGGTCGATGCCGCGCAGCACCTCGTTGGCGCCGAACGACTTGTGCAGCGCGCGCACCTCGATCTCGGGTCGGCTCATGTGACGGCCTCCTGGGCCTTCGCCTCCATGCGGCGTACGACGAAGCCGAGCGGGATCGTGACCAGCAGGTAGCAGAGTCCGGCGACCAGGATCGGCGTGGAGTTGGCGGTCTGGCTGGCCAGGTCGCGGCCGTACTTGGACAGTTCGCGCTCCTCCAGGGTGACGCCGAGGAACAGCACCAGCGAGGAGTCCTTGAACAGCAGCACCAGTTCGTTGGTGAGCGGCGGCAGGATGATGCGGAACGCCTGCGGGATGACGATGGAGATCATGGCCCTTGCGGGCGAGAAGCCGAGCGAACGGGCCGCCTCCATCTGCCCCTTGGGCACGGCCTGGATGCCGGCGCGGATCGTCTCGGCCATGTACGCGGCGGCCACCAGGCCGAGGGCGAGGGCGACCTTGCCGTAGGTGCCGCCGACGATCTCGGTGCCGGGGAAGGCCAGCGGTACGGCCACGCCGATGAAGATGAAGATCAGCAGGGCGGGCAGGCCGCGGAAGATCTCGATGTAGATCCCGGCGAGCCAGCGGTAGGGGCCCACGGAGGACAGCCGCATCAGCGCGATCGCCATGCCGAGGGCCAGCCCCACGGCGAAGCCGGTCACCGTGTAGAGCACGGTGTTCTTCAGCGCCAGCGTGATGACGTCCGGGAACATGCGCTCGGCGATGTCCGCCTGGGCGAACTGGTTCTGCAGCCGGCCCCAGTCGGCCGAGACCGCGAAGGCGATCACGGCCGCGACGAAGACGGCGTACTGGACGCCGCGCGACAGGCTGCGCTTCTGCCGCCGGGTCAGGCCCTTCTTCTTCGGCTGGACCCCGGGCGTGGCGGTGTCGGTCATGAGGCGGCCGGCGACGCGGCGGACTCGTCGTAGGGGCCGATCCACTGCTCGTACAGCTTCTTGTACGTGCCGTCGGTCTCGGCGTCCTTGATCGCCTTGTTGATGGCGGCGAGGAGCTTAGTGTTGCCCTTCTTCACCGTGAAGCCGTACTGCTCGCCGGTGTCGAGGTTGTCGACGACCTTGAAGGCGTCGGCGTTGGCCTTGTCCTTCAGCCAGCCCTGGACGACGGGGTAGTCGATGACGACGGCCTGGACCTGGCCGGTGCGCAGGCCGTTGAGGACGGCGTCGGAGGACTCGAAGGAGACCGGGTCGAGGCCCTTGCTCTTGGCGTAGTCCTCACCGGTCGTCTGGGCCTGGGCGCCGAGCTTCTTGCCCTTGAGGTCGGCGAAGGAGCCGATGCCGCTCTTCTTGTCGACCAGCACCGCCTGGGTGGCGTTGAAGTACGGGTCGGAGAAGTCGACGTTCTTCTTGCGCTCCTCGGTGATGGTCATGCCGGCCGCGGCGAGGTCGCACTGGCCGGCGTTGAGGGACCCGCCCGTCTTGAAGTTCTCGAAGGGCTGGTCGACGATGTCCTGCTGCACGCCCAGGTCCTTGGCGACCAGGTCGATCAGCGACACGTCGAAGCCCTGGACCTTGCCGTCGATCTCCGACTGGAACGGCGGATACGGCAGGTGGGTGCAGGTGGTGAGCTTGCCCGCCTTGACGAGCTCGACGCCGCCCGCGGCCGTCTTCTTGCCGCTGCCGCCGTCGTCGGTGGAGGTGCAGCCGGCCACGAGCAGCAGCCCGGCCGTCGCGGTGGTGGCGGCCAGGATGCGGGCCCGGTGCCCGGGGTGCGTGTTCACGGCGAGCCTCCTGTGAGTGAACTGTGGGTTCTGATCATAAGGAGAAGTTTGGGTCTCTGAAAACAATCCGATGGCTGCGCAGCCGTCGGGCCTGGGAAGTCGCCGGTCGCAGGGCGCCGGGGCACGGCGGTTACGCTCGTTTCCGTTGTTTCCGCGATTTGTCCCCATGAGTTGGAGAGAGCGCCACCGTGACGCATCCGTTTCTGGACCTGGCCCCGCTCGGTGCGGACCGTTTCGCCGCGATCGAGGACCGTGTGGCACGGCTGCTGGGCACCGAGCAGGACGTCGTGATCATGCAGGGCGAGGCGTTGCTGCCGCTGGAGGGCGCGATCCGTGCCGCGGCCGGTCCGGGCACGACGGCCCTGAACGTCATCACGGGCCCGTACGGGCAGACCTTCGGCGACTGGCTGCGGGACTGCGGGGCGACGGTGGTCGACCTGGCGGTGCCCTTCCACACGGCGGTCACGGCCGAGCAGGTCCGGCAGGCCTTCGCCGAGCACCCGGAGATCGACTTCGTGTCCCTGGTGCACGCGGAGGCGGCGACCGGCAACACCAATCCGGTCGCGGAGATCGGCGAGGTGGTGCGGGCGCACGGGGCCCTGTTCTACCTGGACGCGGTGGCGTCGATCGGTGCCGAGCCGGTGCTCCCGGACGCGTGGGGCGTGGATCTGTGCGTGATCGGGGCGCAGAAGGCGATGGGCGGGCCGGCCGGCGTGTCGGCCGTGTCGGTGAGCGAGCGGGCCTGGGCCCGGATGGCGGCGAACCCGCGGGCGCCGCGCCGGTCGTATCTGTCGCTGCTCGACTGGAAGGAGCGGTGGATCGACGGCGGTCGCAAGACGCTGCTGCACGCTCCGGCGCAGCTGGAGATGCTGGCGCTGGAGGCGTGCGTGGAGCGGATCGAGGCGGTGGGGCCGGACACCGTGATGGCCCGGCACGCCTCGGCCGCGACGGCCACGCGGGCCGGGGCCCTCGCGCTCGGTGGCGGGCTGGAGCCGTACGTGTACGAGGCCCGGGACGCGGCGCCCGTCGCAACGACGCTCCGGGCGCCGTCCGGGGTGGTGGCGTCGGAGCTGGTGGCCAGGGCGCTGGGGGCGGATCCGGCGGTGCCGCTCGCCGCCGGCGGGGGTGCGTTGGCCAAGGAGATGATCCGGGTCAATCACTACGGGGCCGATGCCACGCCGGGGGCCGTGCGGGCGAGCCTGGCGGCGCTGGGGGCCGCACTCTCGGAGGCGGGGCTGTCGGTGGACGTGGCCGGGGCGCTGCGGGCTGCCGAGGAGGCGTGGCGGTAGCAGGGGCGCGCCGTTGTCAGTGGCCCGTGTCATGCTCCCCGCATGACCACCGACACCCCTTCCGACATCCCCGCCGGCACCCCCCACACCCTTCCCGACGGCCGTCCCGTCCCGCTCCTCACCGGTGACGAGCGGGCCATGCTCGAGAGCTGGCTGGACTTCCACCGCGCCACGCTGGCGCTGAAGTGCGCCGGGCTGGACGACGCGCAGGTACGGACGGCGTCGGCCGAGCCGTCCACGCTGACGCTGCTCGGGCTGGTGCAGCACCTCGCCGAGGTCGAGCGGAACTGGTTCCAGCGGGTGGCCGCCGGCCTCGACGTGCCGCCGGTCTACGAGGACGGCACCGGCTACACGCTGGACCCCGGGCGGGGGCTCGACGAGGCGCTCGGGATCTGGCGGCGGGAGATCGCGCGGGGCCGGGAGCTGTGTGCGGGGCTGCCGCTGGACCACATCGGACGGGTCGCCGAGGGACCGGTGCCCGGGATGGAGGTCAGCATGCGCTGGGTGCTGATTCACATGATCGAGGAGTACGCACGGCACAACGGTCACGCCGATCTCCTGCGGGAACGCGTCGACGGAGTGACCGGGGCCTGAATTGCACGTGCTTTCCGAAGCGACCCGTATGTAAGCTGGCACACAATTAAGAATTCTTTCAGGAATAGATTCCTGTATTCTTCTGCCCGCTTTCTCCGATCCTAAACCCGAAGATTTTGCGGACACTCGGAGAGGAAATTCGGGCGGATCTCGTGGGGATTACATGGCTGTGACGCGTTACACATCGTGACCGCTATGCCCGGTATTACCCGGACAATATCGGGCATCTTGCCGCCGTGCGATGTGAAGCCTCGCGCTCGCGCGATAACACAGGCTCGGCTCATACGTAACCCCTCTCGGCGATGCAATTTCGAATTTCGCTGGGTAAGTTCAATTCGCATGACTGCCGTACAAGCAGATCCGCAAATCGACCGCCCCACGGTGGCTGACGGAGCCGCACTGTGGCGGATGGCGAAGGACTCGAAGGTTCTCGACCTGAACTCGTCCTACAGCTATCTGCTGTGGTGCCGCGACTTCGCGGCCACGTCGGCCGTAGCGCGTGACGAGCACGGCGAGCCGATGGGTTTCATCACCGGGTACGTGCGGCCGGACAGCCCGCGCACCCTGCTGGTCTGGCAGGTGGCGGTGGACGAGGCGCACCGCGGGCGCGGACTGGCCGCCGCGCTGCTCGACGGTCTGGTCGCGCGGACCGTGACCGAGCGAGGGGTGACCACGGTGGAGACCACCATCACTCCGGGCAACACCGCCTCGGAGCGCCTGTTCACGTCGTTCGCCGAGCGTCACGGCGCGCGGCTGGAGCGCGAGGTGCTGTTCGACACGGGCCTGTTCCCCGACGGGCCGCACGACGCAGAGGTGCTGTACCGCATCGGCCCCCTGCCCCGCTGACTTCTTCCCGCCCCCACTCCCGCAGACTTCCCCCACGTACCGAGGAGCGATTCGTCGTGACCATCACCCAGCCCGACCTGAGCGTCTTCGAGACCGTCGAGTCCGAGGTGCGCAGCTACTGCCGCGGCTGGCCCACCGTCTTCGACCGTGCGGTGGGCAGCCGCATGTACGACGAGGACGGCCATGAGTACCTCGACTTCTTCGCCGGAGCCGGGTCACTGAACTACGGGCACAACAACCCCGTCCTGAAACGCGCTCTGATCGACTACCTGGAGCGGGACGGCGTCACGCACGGGCTCGACATGTCGACCACCGCCAAGCGCACGTTCCTGGAGGCCTTCCAGAACCTGCTGCTGCGGCCGCGCGACCTGCCGTACAAGGTCATGTTCCCGGGCCCGACCGGCACCAACGCCGTGGAGGCCGCGCTGAAGCTGGCGCGGAAGGTGAAGGGGCGCGAGTCGATCGTGTCGTTCACCAACGCCTTCCACGGCATGTCGCTGGGTTCGCTGGCCGTGACCGGCAACGCCTTCAAGCGGGCCGGCGCCGGCATCCCGCTGGTGCACGGCACGCCCATGCCGTTCGACAACTACTTCGACGGCACCGTCGAGGACTTCCTGTGGTTCGAGCGGCTGCTGGAGGACCAGGGCTCCGGCCTGAACAAGCCGGCCGCCGTGATCGTCGAGACCGTGCAGGGCGAAGGCGGCATCAACGTGGCCCGGGCCGAGTGGCTGCGTGCCCTGTCCGAGCTGTGCGAGCGGCAGGACATGCTGCTGATCGTCGACGACATCCAGATGGGCTGCGGCCGTACCGGCGCGTTCTTCTCCTTCGAAGAGGCGGGCATCACGCCGGACATCGTCACCGTCTCGAAGTCGATCAGCGGCTACGGCCTGCCCATGTCGCTGTGCCTGTTCAAGCCCGAGCTCGACATCTGGGAGCCCGGCGAGCACAACGGCACCTTCCGCGGCAACAACCCCGCCTTCGTCACGGCCACGGCGGCCCTGGAGGCGTACTGGGCCGACGGCTCCGCGATGGAGAAGCAGACCCGCAAGCGCGGCGAGCAGGTCGAGCAGGCGCTGATCTCCATCACGGAGGAGAACCTGGCCGACGTGAAGGAGTACCGGGGCCGCGGCCTGGTGTGGGGCATGGAGTTCCACGACAAGGAGCGCGCCGGCAAGGTCGCCAAGCGCGCCTTCGAGCTCGGGCTGCTCATCGAGACGTCCGGGCCCGAGAGCGAGGTCGTGAAACTGCTCCCCGCCCTGACCATCACGCCGGAGGAACTGGACGAGGGCCTGTCGACGCTGGCCCGCGCCGTCCGCGAGACCGCCTGACCACACAACCGGCACCACCCCATCTAGGAGGCATCGCAGCACCGTGATTGTCCGTTCGTTCAAGGAGATCGAAGGTACCGACCGGCACGTGAAGTCGGCGTCCGGAACGTGGGAGAGCAAACGCATCGTCCTCGCCAAGGAGAAGGTCGGCTTCTCCCTGCACGAGACGATCCTGTACGCGGGTACGGAGACGTCGATGTGGTATGCGAACCACATCGAGGCCGTCGTCTGCGTGGAGGGCGAGGCCGAGCTGACCGACCACGAGACCGGGAAGTCGTACACCATCACGCCCGGGACCATGTACCTCCTGGACGGGCACGAGAAGCACACGCTGCGGATCAAGAAGGACTTCCGCTGCCTCTGCGTCTTCAATCCGCCCGTGACCGGACGGGAGGACCACGACGAGAACGGCGTTTACCCGCTGCTCACCGAGGAGGTGTGACGTTTCCATGACCGCCATCACCGACACCACCACCGGTATCCCCGACCTGTACCCCAGTCGTGGCGCCACCGAGGTGCTCACCCCGCGCCAGGACCCGGTCGTCTGGGGCGCCCCCGACGCGCCCGGTCCGGTATCGCCGGGCGACCTGCTGTCCTTCGAGCGTGACGGCTTCCTCGCCATCGACGAGCTGATCACCGACGACGAGGTCGCCGTCTACCGGAACGAGCTGAACCGGCTGGTGAACGACCCGGACATCCGTGCCGACGAGCGGTCGATCGTCGAGCCGAAGTCCAAGGAGATCCGCTCGGTCTTCGAGGTGCACAAGATCAGTGAGGTGTTCGCCAAGCTGGTGCGGGACGAGCGGGTCGTCGGCCGGGCACGTCAGATCCTCGGCTCGGACGTCTACGTCCACCAGTCGCGGATCAACGTCAAGCCGGGCTTCGGGGCGAGTGGCTTCTACTGGCACTCGGACTTCGAGACCTGGCACGCCGAGGACGGTCTGCCGCGGATGCGTACGGTGTCGGTCTCGATCGCGCTGACCGAGAACTACGACACCAACGGCGGGCTCATGATCATGCCGGGGTCGCACAAGACGTTCCTCGGGTGCGCGGGGGCCACGCCGAAGGACAACTACAAGAAGTCGCTGCAGATGCAGGACGCGGGCACGCCGTCCGATGAGGCGCTGACCCAGCTGGCCGCACAGCACGGCATCAAGTTGTTCACGGGCAAGGCCGGTTCGGCGACGTGGTTCGACTGCAACTGCATGCACGGTTCCGGCGACAACATCACGCCGTTCCCGCGCAGCAACGTGTTCATCGTGTTCAACAGCGTGGAGAACACAGCGGTGGAACCGTTCGCGGCACCGGTGCGGCGTCCGGAGTTCATCGGGGCGCGGGACTTCACGCCGGTGAAGTGACCGTGTGACCAAGCTGCCGGGTGGGGCCTCCTCGTGTGGGACGGGAGGCCCCACCCGGTTCTTCATGCCTTCACGCCTTCACGCCTTGAGGACGTCCAGGAGCCGGTCGACGTCCGCCGCCGTGTTGTAGAGGTGGAACGCGGCCCGCAGATTCCCGGCCCGGTCGGACACCTCGATGCCCGCCCGGCCCAGCTCGCCCTGCCGGTGGCCGAGCCCCGGCACGGACACGATCGCCGAGCCCGGAGCGGGCACCGGCGCGTGGCCCAGCTCGGCGAGCCCGGCGCGGAAGCGGTCCGCGAGGGCGACGTCGTGGGCGTGCACGACGTCGATCCCGATGTCCTCCAGCAGCTCCAGGGAGGCACGCAGCCCGGCGTGACTGAAGAGCGCGGGGCTGATGTCGAAGCGCCGTGCGGAGTGGGCGAGTTCCTCGACGGGGCCGTAGCAGCTCTCCCAGGGCTGCTCACCGGCGACCCACCCGGCGAGCAGCGGTGTGAGCCCGCCGAAGTCCTGCGGGGCGACGAAGAACGCGGCCCCGTGCGGTCCCAGGAGCCACTTGAAGCCGACGGCGGCGAGAAAGTCGTCCGCGCCGGCCTCCATCGGCAGCCAGCCGGCCGACTGGGAGGCGTCGACGTAGGTACGGGCCCCGTGCGCCCGGGCCGCCTCGCGCACGGCCGGCAGATCGGCGAGCCGGCCGTCGGCGGACTGGACGGTGCTGACCGCGACGAGCGCGGTGCCGGGGCGGACGGACTCGGCGAGCCGCTCCAGGGGCACGGCGCGCACCTTGAGGTCGCCGCGCGCGTGGAACGGGTTCACCAGGGAGGCGAAATCGGCCTCCGCGGTGAGGACTTCGGCGCCCGCGGGCAGCGAGGCGGCGATCAGCCCGCCGTACTCGGCGACCGAGGCACCGGCGGCGACCCGCTCGGCCGGCACGCCGGCCAGCCGGGCGAAGGACGCGCGGGCGGCCTCGACGTCCTCGTACAGGGGACCCAGGGGCACGCCCTCGGCACGCATCCGCACGGCCCGGTGCAGGGCGGTGACGGTTCGGGCGGGCAGGAGCCCGTTGCTCGCGGTGTTGAGGTAGGTGTGCTTCGGGGCGAACTCGGCACGGACGAGGTTCTCGAAGGTCTCCATGGAACCACTCTGCGTCCCTTGGATCTCCCCGTCCATTACCGATTTCTGCGTGATGTCGCTAAGGAGCGCTTATACATACGCCCCGACCTGCGGCTTCAGCGTTGAGGCACCGCACAGCCGTCCGGCCCGCACGCGTCCGCGTCCCCGCTGTCGACGATCTTCAGGGGCGAGCGTTCGCCGTACGCCTGGGTCAGGGCCTGGGCGAAGACCTCCGCGGGCTGGGCACCGGAGACGCCGTACTTGCGGTCGAGCACGAAGAACGGCACACCGCTCGCGCCGAGCTGCGCGGCTTCCCGCTCGTCGGCGCGTACGTCGTCGGCGTAGGCGCCGGGGTCGGCGAGCACCGCGCGGACGGCGTCCGCCTCCAGCCCGGCGGCCACGGCGAGTTCCACCAGGCGCTCGTCGTCGTTGAAGACGGAGCGCTCCTCGGCGAAGTTCGCCCGGTACAGCAGGTCGAGCAACCGCTCCTGGTGCCCCTGCTCCTTGGCGAAGTGCAGCAGGCGGTGCATGTCGAAGGTGCTGCCGTGGTCGCGGCCCCGGGTGCGGTAGTCCAGCCCCTCGGCGGCGGCCTGCGCGCCCAGGTTGTCCTCACCGGCCTCGGCCTGCGCGGCACTCATCCCGTACTTCCTGGTGAGCATCGTGATCACGGGCTGGATGTCGTCCTTGGCGCGGCCCGGGTCCAGCTCGAAGGAGCGGTGCACCACCTCGACCTCGTCACGGTGCGGGAAGTCCCGCAGCGCCTTCTCGAAGCGGGCTTTGCCCACGTAGCACCAGGGGCAGGCGATGTCGCTCCAGATCTCGACGCGCATGTCTTCGGCTCTCTCCAGCTCGCACGGGGTGCGGAGACTCCCTCCGCCGAGTGCATGAACATTCAAGCAGCTGTGTTCATTCCCCGGTCAGGGAGAGCCGCATCGGCAGGTGATGGTCTCCCGGCCCAGCCGGTTCCGGCACCCAGCCCTGCCGCTGGTAGAAGGCCTGCGCCCGCCGGTTGTCGACGTGCACGTCGAGGACGGCCGCCCACTTGCCGTCGGACGTCCACGCCTCGACGCAGGCCGTGTGCAGGGCGGTGCCGACGCCGCGGCGCCAGTGGTCGGGGTCCACGTGGAACTGGAACAGCTTCACCGTGTCCGCCCGGGCGCCCTCGGGGGTGCGGAAGGAGGCCAGGCCGACCATGCGGCCCTCCTCGACGACGCAGAGCACCTGGCCGTCCGGTCGCGCGAGGGCGCTCCGCCAGGCGGCGAGCCAGTCGGTGCCGTCCTGCGGCAGCCCGTCGGGGTAGTAGGTGGCCCGGGCCCGCGCGTGCAGCGCGACGACCTCCTCCACCTCGGCGGGCAGGACGGTACGGATCACCACCACGCCTCAGCTGCCGTCGCGCAGGTCGTTCGGCCAGTGCGGCCTGAACTCGATGTGGTCGTACGTCACCACGCAGCCCTCCCCCATCGGCGACTGGGTCATGAAGCCGATCAGGGCGGCGCCCGTCTCCTTCTCGTCGCCGAGGGTGAAGAGGCGGACGAAGGTCCACCGTTCGCCGTCGCGGGAGGCGTGGAAGGCGAAGGCGCGGCCGGTGCGGCTCACCCGGAGCCAGACGGAACTGCCGTCGACGGCGAAGGAGTTGGCGTCGTCGGAGTGTCCCCGGGTGACCACCGTGCAGACGGTGGGCACGTCCGGGGAGTACTCCAGACAGAGCTTGGCCCAAGCGCGCTCGCCGACGTGGACGTAGAGCACCCCGGCGTCGAAGGCCGCGCCGAACCCGACCGTGACCCGGGCGATCAGCTGAAAGTCCCCTTCGGGCGCCCCCAGCAGCCGCGGCGCGTCGGAGGCGGGGTCCAGCGCCTCCCCGGTGGGCGGCACGAACCGATCCTGCCGCGCCCCGGCCCACCCGGTGAGCACCCCGTCCTCATAGGACCAGTGCGCCTCGGGCCCGTAAGAGCGCAGGGGGAACGGAAGTTCGGAAATCTCGAGATCCATTTGACCGAGTCTCCCAGGTCCGACCTTCAGGGGCGCGGGGAACTGCGCGACAAGCCACAACGAACCGGCAGCCCGCAACTCACCGCACCCCCAACGGCGCTACCGCTCCAAGCGCCCGTTGAACCTACGCGGCAACCCCAACGGATTCTCATCCCGCAGCTCCGCAGGAAGCAGGGCCTCAGGCGCGTTCTGATAAACAACCGGCCGCAACCACCGCTCGATCGCCGTACCGCCCACCGACGTGGACGTAGACGTCGTCGCCGGGTACGGCCCCCCGTGATGCTGAGCCGGCGCGACGGCAACCCCCGTCGGCCACCCATTCACCAGCACACGCCCGGCCAGCGGCGTCAGGTCCTGCAGAAGCTCCGCGCCCCGGCCCTGCCCCGCGGCCTCCTCCTCGGACAGCTGCACCGTCGCCGTGAGGTTGCCCGGCAGCCGCGACAGCACGGCCTTCACCTCGTCCTCGTCCTCGTAGCGGGCCACCACCGTGACCGGCCCGAAGCACTCCTCCAGGAGCAGGTCGTGCTCGCCCTCCTGCGCCAGCCTGCTCGCCGGCACCGTGAGGAAGCCCGCGCTGACGGTGTGCTCGCCGCCCGCGCCGGGCGTGACCGGGGAGTCGACGTCGGGCAGCTGGGCGCGCTCGGCGACACCGGCGACGAAGTTGTCGCGCATCCGGTGGTCGAGCAGGACCCCGGCGTCGGTGTCGCTGACGGCGTCGGTCAGCGACTTCAGCAGGGCGTCACCGGCGGCGCCGGACGGCGCGAGGACGAGGCCCGGCTTCACGCAGAACTGGCCGACGCCCAGCGTCATCGAGCCGGCGAGGCCCGCACCGATCGCCTCGGCCCGCTCGGCGGCGGCGGCCTCGGTGACGACGACGGGGTTCAGCGAGCCCAGCTCGCCGTGGAACGGGATCGGCACGGGACGCGCGGCTGCCGCGTCGAACAGCGCGCGCCCGCCCCGCACGGAACCGGTGAATCCGGCCGCCGCGACCAGCGGGTGCTTGATCAGCTCGACACCCGCCTCGAAGCCGTGCACCAGCCCGAGGACACCGTCGGGGATGTCGTGCCGGGCGGCGGCGCGGCGCAGCACCTTGGCGACGTACTCGGACAGGGCCGGGTGGTCCGGGTGGGCCTTGACCACGACGGGGCAGCCGGCCGCGAGGGCGCTCGCGGTGTCGCCGCCGGCGACGGAGAAGGCGAACGGGAAGTTCGAGGCCGAGTAGACGGCGACGACGCCGAGCGGCACCTTGTAGCGGCGCAGGTCCGGGATCGGCGGGGTCGCGGTGTCGTCGGGGTGGTTGATGACGACGTCGAGGAAGGCGCCCTCGTCGACGATGTCGGCGAAGGCCCGCAGCTGGTAGCAGGTGCGGGCGAGCTCGCCGGTCAGCCGGACCGGGCCGAGCGCGGTCTCGGCGTCGGCGGTCTCCACGAGACCGTCCTTGGCCGCCTCCAGCTCCTCGGCGGCGCTGCGCAGGAAGGCCGCGCGGACGGTGCGGTCCGCGAGTGAGCCACGCGCCTCGTGAGCGGCACGGACGGCGGCGTCCACCTCCTGGGCTGTGGCCTCCACCGCAACCTGTTCACGCTGCTTCCCGGTTCGGGGGTCGACACTCCAGACTGGTGCTGCTGCCACCGCGGGTCCCTCCACACATGTAATGCCGCAGTACTGGGTCATCCACCAGGGACGTTCGATATACTGAACGCCGTCTCTGATGATGAATATGCTGTGGAGACTATTTCCCGTCGAACGAAGGGGTCAAGGGCGATGTCGGCTGGCGAGACGGGCGGCGGGGCGCAGGTCAAGTCCGCGGTACGAACGGTTGAACTGCTCGAATACTTCGCCGGGCGTCCCGGTATGCACTCCCTCGCGGCGGTCCAGGAGGCCGTCGGCTACCCCAAGTCCAGCCTCTACATGCTGCTCCGCACGCTCGTCGAGCTGGGCTGGGTGGAGACGGACGCGACGGGCACGCGGTACGGCATCGGGGTGCGGGCCCTGCTGGTCGGCACCTCCTACATCGACGGCGACGAGGTCGTGGCGGCGGCCCGCCCGACGCTGGACCGGCTCTCGGACGACACGACCGAGACGATCCACCTCGCCCGCCTCGACGGCACGAACGTCGTCTACCTCGCCACTCGCCAGTCGCAGCACTACCTGCGTCCCTTCACCCGGGTCGGGCGCCGCCTGCCCGCGCACTCCACGTCCCTCGGCAAGGCGCTGCTGAGCACCTACTCGGACGAGCAGGTCCGCAAGATGCTCCCGGAGACGCTGCCCGCGCTGACCGAGAACACCATCACCGACCGCGAGAAGCTCATCGAGGAACTGCACCAGGTCCGGGAACAGGGCTTCGCGGTGGACCGCGAGGAGAACACGCTGGGGCTGCGCTGCTTCGGCGTGGCCATCCCGTACCGCACGCCGGCGCGGGACGCGATCAGCTGCTCGGTGCCGGTGGCGCGGCTCACGCCGGCGCACGAGCAGCTGGTGAAGGACGCGCTGTTCGACGCGCGGGACCGGCTGACACTGGCCACCCGTAGGCTCTGAGGCATGAACGTAGAGCTGCGCGAGGTCCATGACAGCGATCTGCCGGTCTTCTTCCGGCAGATGAACGACCCCGAGGCTCTCCACATGGCGGCCTTCGTCCCCGAGGACCCGGCCGACCGGGACGCCTTCGACGCCCACTGGGCTCGGATCCGGTCCTCCGCCGACGTGGTCCGCACGGTGCTGGCCGACGGCGATGTCGTCGGCAGCGCGGCGGTGTACGGCGTGCCGGGCGAACGCGAGGTGACGTACTGGGTCGACCGCGCGTACTGGGGGAAGGGCATCGCCACGGCGGCCCTGCGGGCGCTGCTGGCGGAGGTTCCCGAGCGCCCCTTGTACGCCCGGGCGGCGGCGGACAACGCGGGCTCGCTGCGCGTGCTGGAGAAGTGCGGCTTCCGTGCCGTCGCGACGGTCAGCGGGTACGCCTCCGCGCGGGGGGCGGAGATCGAGGAGACGGTGCTGATCCTGGAGGGCTGAGCCGCCCTCCCCCGTCCGGCGGAGGCGGATCGTCGCCGTGCAGGAGGTGCCGCCGGCCCGCCGCGCGGGAGCCTGATCGCATGACGCAGTCCCTCGCTCGCGCATCCGTCGACGGCCCCGCCGTCCGTCTCAGCCGCCCCCGGCGCGTCCTCCGTGCCGTCGCCGTCCTCTCCTGCGGGCCCTACCTCGCGCTCAAGGCCGCCTGGATCGCCGGGAGCCACGTCGGTATCCCGGAGGGGAGCGGGCTGCTCGACGACCGGGTGGGCATGGCCGTGCTCAACGGGATCTCCGTGCTCCTGGACAGCGCGGTGATCGTGCTGGCGCTGGTGCTGACCCGGCCGTGGGGGCTGCGGGTGCCCGCCTGGCTGCCGGCATTCCCCGTGTGGGTCGCCACCGGGCTGCTCGCGCCGATCATGGCCGGGTTCCCGGCGCAGCTGGTCGTGAGGGCGTTCGGCGGCGGTTCCGCACCGGACCAGGGCCACGAGCCCTTCCTCCACGCGTGGGTGTTCACCGTGGTGTACACGGGGTTCATCCTCCAAGGGCTCGCTCTGGGCGCCCTGTTCGTGCTCTACGCCCGCGACCGCTGGGGGCATCTGTGGCGCGGACGGATGTGGGAGCTGCCCGTGAGTGTGGTGGGGCCGGCCCACCGCGCCCTCGCCGTCGCGGCCGCCGTGCTCGCCCTGCTGCCGCTCGCCCTGCACGTCCTGTGGGCCTGCGGCGGCACCGCGGGACTCAGCGAGGGCCGGGCGGCGAACCGGGGCGGTGACTTCCACGTCCTGGAAGCGGTGTACGCGGTGTTCCTCCTCGCGGCCGTCGCCGGCGGCTTCCTGCTGGCCTTCCGACGCGGGCGGGCGCTGTCCGCGGCGGTGCCGCTCGGACTGGCCTGGGTCGGCTCGGGCGCCGCCGCCTGCTGGGGCGGCTGGCTGTCGCTCGCCTCCCTGGGCGGTGTCGAGGACATCGCCGATCGTCCGACGCCGCTGATGAGCCTTGCCTACGCTGGGCAGATGCTCGTGGGTTTCCTCGTCGCCGCCATCGGCGTCTACTCCTTCGCGGAGCGCTCGGCCAGGGCCGCGCGGCGGGCGCCGTGAGACAGGCCGCCCGGTCGCTGTTCGGCCGGCGGGCCCGGCTGCGCTGGGTGCATCTGATCCTCGGCGGCGCGCTCGCGATGCCGTACGTCCTGGTCGGCTCGGTGATCATCGGCCCGGCCACCGGCAGCACGGACGTCTTCGCGTCCTTTCCCCTCCAGCTCGCCTCCTTCGGCGTGGCGCTGCCGCTCGCCGCCGTCACGTCCCTGTTCCCGCTGACCCGGCCGCTGGAGGCCGCCGCCGTGCGCTGGCTGTGCGGTGTCGACGCGGACCGGCTCGCCTTGGGACCGGCCCGGACGCGGGGCGAGAAGGGCCGTACGGCGGGCTGGTTCACGCTGCATCTCGGGGCCGGCGGGATCATCGCCGGGATGTCGCTGGCCGTGCCGCCGTTCGCCGCCGTGCTGATCGTGCTGCCGGTCTTCGCGGCACTGCGCGGCACCCGGCTCGGGCTGCCCGAAGTCCTCGGTCACACCTGGGCGTTGGCGCTCGCGCCGGTCGCGGGCGTGGCGATGCTCGTCGCCCTCGCCGGCTGCGCGGCCGGCTGCGGTGCGCTGCTGGCCCGTTGGGCGCCCGCGCTGCTCGGCCCGTCCCCCGAGGGCCGGCTCGCGGCCGCCGAGGCCCGCGCCGCCGACCTGGCCGTACGCAACCGGCTGGCGCGGGAGCTGCACGACTCCGTCGGCCACGCGTTGAGCGCGATCGGTCTCCAGGCGAGCGCGGCGCGCCGCGTCCTCGGCTCCGACCCGGAGTTCGTCCGCGAGGCCCTCGCCGCGATCGAGGACACGACCCGGCGCACCGTCGGCGAACTCGACGCCGTACTGGGCGTGTTGCGCGAGGGCGACGCCCCCGGCACGGCCCCGGCGCCGACCCTCGCGGCCGACCTCGACGGGCTGCTGCGCCGCACCCGGGCGGGCGGACAGCGCGTGACGGCCACGATCGACGCCGACCCGGAGGCGCTGCCTCCACTGCTGTCCCGTGAGGGTTACCGGATCGTCCAGGAGGGGCTGAGCAACGCCCTCCGGCACGCGGGCGACCGGGTCGCCGTGGACGTACGGATCGCGGTGGCGGGCGCAGGGCTGGAGATCACCGTGGAGAACCCGTTGTCCGGCCCCGCCGCGGTCACCGGTCCCGCCTCCTCCCGTCCCGGCGGCGGCCACGGCCTGCGCGGCATCGCGGACCGGGTCAGGCTGCTGGGCGGCACCATGACGGCCGGACCGGCCACCGGTTCGTCCGGACTTGCCGGTTCACCCGTTTCACCCGGTTCGTCCCGACCGGCCGGGGAGACCTGGCGGCTGCACGTCCGCCTGCCGATGAAAGGACCCGCATGACCCGCCCGACGCCGATCCGTGTCGTCCTCGCCGACGACGAGCGCATGGTCCGCAGCGCGCTGCGCGCCATCCTCTCCGCCGAGCCGGACCTGGAGGTGGTGGGCGAGGCGGCCACCGGCGCCGAGGCCGTGTCGGTCGTCCGGGACCTGCGGCCGGACGTCGTCCTCATGGACGTCCGCATGCCGGAGATCGACGGCATCCGCGCCACCGAGCAGATCCTCGCCACACTGGACGACCCGCCCCGGATCGTCGTCGTGACGACCTTCGAGAACGACTCCTACGTGTACGACGCCCTGCGCGCCGGAGCCGCCGGGTTCCTGCTGAAGCGGGCGGACGCCGACGCGCTCGTGCAGGCGGTCCGGCTGGTGGCGCGCAGCGACAGCCTGCTGTTCCCGGCGGCCGTCCGCACCCTCGCGACCGAGCACGCACGCGCGTACCCGGCGCCGCCGGAGTGGGTGGCGAAGCTCACGGGACGCGAGCGGGAGGTGCTGCGGCACATGGCGCAGGGGCTGACCAACGCGGAGATCGCCCGCCGGATGGAGGTCGGTCCGGCCACGGTGAAGTCGCATGTGGCGGCGGTGCTGGCCAAGACGGGCACCCGGGACCGTACGCAGGCGGTCATCGCCGCGTACGAAGCGGGCTTTCTGAACGGCAGATGAGAAAACCGGACGGCGGGAACGATCCGCCCGGCCTCGCTCGTCCTCATGTTCGGGATGAACAAGACGATCAGGCGCGCATCGGTCTTCACGCTGCTGCTGGTGTTGGCCCTGCTGGGCAGGGCGACCTGGGTGCAGTTCTACGAGGGCCAGGCGCTCGCAGACGACAAGGACAACCGGCGGAACGCGATCGAGACGTACTCGGCGCCGCTCGGGAACATCATCGTGGGCGGCCGGTCGGTCACCGGCTCGGCCCCGACGAAGTCGGGCGACCTCAAGTACAAGCGCACGTACACGGACGGCGAGCTGTACGCGGCGGTGACGGGCTTCGCCTCGCAGGCGTACGCGCCGACCCAGTTGGAGGGCATCTACACCGACCTCCTCAACGGCACGGACAACCGTCTGAAGTCCGTGATGGACACCATCACCAACCAGCGGGCCGACCCGGGCAACGTGGTCACGACGATCGACCCGGACGTGCAGAAGGCGGCGTACGACGCGCTCGGCGACAAGAAGGGCGGGGCCGTCGCCATCGACCCGAAGACCGGGAAGATCCTCGCGGTCGTGTCGACCCCGTCGTACGACCCCTCGTCGCTGACCGACGCCAACACCGCGGGGGCGGCCTGGAAGAAGCTCACGTCCGACCCGGAGAAGCCGCTGGTCAACCGTGCGCTGCGGCAGCCGCTGCCGCCGGGTTCGACGTTCAAGCTGGTCGTGGCGGCAGCGGCGCTGGAGGACGGGCTGTACCAGTCGGTGGACGAGAAGACCGACAGCCCGGACCCGTACACGCTGCCGGGCACCACCCGGGACCTGTCGAACGAGAACCCGAACGCGCCCTGTACGAACGCCACGATCCGTACGGCGCTGGAGTACTCGTGCAACAACGTCTTCGCGAAGATGGCCGTCCAGTTGGGCCAGGACAAGGTGAAGGCGATGGCCGAGAAGTTCGGCTTCAACGACGACAAGCTGGATGTGCCGGTCCGGGCCTACACGAGCGTGTACCCGTCGGACATGTACCCGTCGCAGACGGCCCTGACGGGCATCGGCCAGTTCGACGTCACCGCGACGCCGCTCCAGATGGCCATGGTGTCGGCGGCCATAGCCAACGGCGGCAAGCTGGTTTCGCCGCATATGGTTTCGCAGATCACCAACAGCGGCGGTGATGTGTTGCAGGACTACGACGACGAGGCGAGTACGAAGGAGATCGTCTCCTCCTCGACCGCCGAGCAGTTGCAGTCGGCGATGCAGACGGTCGTGGAGAAGGGCACGGGCACGAACGCCCAGGTCCCGGGCGCGACGGTCGGCGGCAAGACGGGTACGGCGCAGCACGGCGAGAACAACAGCCAGGTGCCTTACGCCTGGTTCACCTCGTACGGGAAGTCCGACTCGTCCGGCAAGGAGGTCGCCGTGGCGGTCGTCGTGGAGCAGTCCGACGCGGCCCGCTCGGAGGTCAGCGGCAACGGCCTGGCGGCGCCGGTCGCCAAGGCGATGATGAAAGCGGCGCTGAAGGACTGAACCCCGGCGGCGCGAAAGCCGTCTGTACAAGCGACGGGCCGCCCCCTTCCCCCCGGGGGCGGCCCGTCATCGCTACTTCGCTCCCAGGAGCTGCTGGACCGGGTCGATCGCGAAGTACACCAGGAACAGCGCCGAGGTCCCCCACAGCAGCCAGTGGATCTCCTTCGCCTTGCCGAGCACGGTCTTGATGACGACGTAGGCGAGGAAGCCGGCGCCGATGCCGTTGGTGATGGAGTAGGTGAACGGCATCACGGCGATGGTGAGGAACGCGGGGATGGCGATGTCGTAGCGGTCCCAGTCGATGTGCTTGACCTGGGTCATCATCAGGAAGCCGACGGCGACCAGGGCGGGGGCGGCCGCCTGGAGCGGGACGATGGTGAGCAGCGGGGTCAGGAACAGCGCGAGGCCGAACAGTGAGCCGGTGACGAGGTTGGAGAAGCCGGTGCGCGAGCCCTCGCCTACGCCGGCCGCGGACTCGATGTAGGAGGTCGCCGAGGAGGCCGAGGCCGCGCCGCCCGCGACCGCCGCGGCGCCGTCGATCAGCAGGACCCGGCCGAGGTTCGGGACCTTGCCCTCCTCGTCGAGCAGGCCCGCCTCGGCGCTGATGCCGACGACCGTGCCCATGGTGTCGAAGAAGTCGGACAGGATCAGGGTGAAGACCAGCAGGACGACGGTGATGACCCCGACGCCGGGGGCGCCGAAGGCCCCGAACAGGTCGAAGTCGCCGATGAGTCCGAAGTCGGGGGCGTCGACGAGCCTGTCGGGCCAGGAGGGTGTGGTCAGGCCCCAGCTCTTGATGTCGGCCATGGAGTTGATCACTATCGCCAGGGCCGTCATGGTGACGATGCTGATCAGGATGGCGCCCTTGACCTTGCGGGCGAGCAGGCCGATGGTCAGCAGCACGCCGAGGCAGAAGACGAGCATCGGCCAGCCGGTGAGGGTGCCGGTGCCGCCCAGCTGAACGGGCACGGTGGTGTTCGCGGCGTCGGGGATGCGGCTGACGAACCCGGCGTCGACGAAGCCGATGAAGGCGATGAACAGGCCGATGCCGACGCTGATCGCCTGCTTGAGCGGCTGGGGTATGGCGTGCATGACGGCCTCGCGCAGCCCGGTCACCACCAGCACGCAGATCAGCAGGCCCTCGAGGACGATCAGGCCCATCGCGTCGTCCCAGCTCATCAGCGGGGCGATCTGGAAGGCGACCACGGCGTTCAGGCCCAGTCCGGCGGCCAGCGCGAGGGGCAGGTTGCCGCCCACGCCCATGATGATCGTCATGACCGCGGCCACCAGGGCGGTCGCGGTGGTGAGCTGGACGGCGTCCAGCTGGTGCCCGAACTTGTCCTTCGCGCTGCCCAGGATGATGGGGTTCAGGACAAGGATGTAGGCCATGGTGAAGAACGTGGCGAAGCCGCCGCGTATCTCACGGCCGAAGGTGGACCCCCGCTCGGAGATCTTGAAGAACCGGTCGACGCTGTTCACCGCGGGTGGTGCGGCGTCGGACCGGTCGGCCACCTTCTGCGATTCGGACATGGCGAGTGCTCCTCGGTGCCTGGGTGATCGGTGTGCGGATGCTGGCTGGATTGTTCCCGCGTTGAACCACGTTCAGGTTTTCTTCGTGTTACGGAATCGAAGTCCGGCCCGCCATACGCTGTTCGAAGCTCCGTACGAACCGTTCCGAGAACGCTGCTACGCTTCCCGATCTCGTCCGGACCTCCCCCGGATGATCACATGTCATCTACGTGACACTCATGGGCACCCCGGCCGGGAGTGCCCGAAGCCGCTGCGAGGAGAGGTCGCCCGTGGGCACAGTCGTCGACGACGCCGCCTCCGTGGAGTTCCACGCCTTCTTCGAGCGTCACTACGCCGAACTGTCCCGCCTGGCCCACCTGCTGACGGGCGAGCCGGACACCGCCGACGATCTGGCGGCGGACGCGTTGCTGGCGCTGTGGCACCGCTGGGACCGGGTACGCGCGGCCGACCATCCGGCGGCGTACGCGCGCGGTGTGGTCGCCAACCTGGCCCGCACCCGGATCCGCAGCGCCGTGCGCGAGCGGCGGCGCATCGCCCTGTTCTGGTCGCAGCGCGAGGAGAACACCGAGAACCCGGACGTCGCGGGTGTGGTCGACGTGCAGGAGGCCCTGCGCCGGCTGCCGTTCCGCAAGCGCGCTTGCGTGGTGCTGCGGCACGCGTTCGACCTGTCGGAGAAGGACACCGCCCTCGCCCTCGGCGTCTCGGTGGGTACGGTGAAGAGCCAGACCTCGAAGGGAATGGCCGAACTCCAGCGGTTGCTGGGCACACAGGGACTGCCGCAGCGGATGCACGCGGCGGTGGGCGCTCCCCGTTGCTCGCCGGTCGTGGAAAGCTTGCCGGCGCGCACCGGTGAGGGCGAAGGAAGGGACCGATGACCATGCGGCGGGACGTGCACGAGGAGCTGCGCGCCCGGCTGCACGAGGCGGCCGGGGCGCACGAGCCCGACCGGGAGCGCATCCTGGCCCGGGTCGAGCGCGGCATGGCCGGTCCGGCCGGTTCCGGCCACCGGGCCACGCGTCCGCCGGTGTTCGGGTGGATGCGGGTGGCGGGCGCGACGGCCGCGGTGGCGGGTGTGCTGGCGGTGGGCGGTTACGCGGTCGCGTCCGCGGTGAAGGAGGAGACCTCCGCCCCGCAGCAGCAGGACGTGGCGACGTCGCCGACGCCCACGCCGTCGCCGGAGGCGACGAGCCGGGCCCCCGCACCGCCGGTGGACCCCACACCGTCCGCCCCGCCGGAGCGCCGCGAGTCCGCTCCGCCGCCCTCGCGCACGCCGAGCACCTCCCCCACCGGGCGCCCGCCCGCCGCCACCGAGGACGGGCCGCTGTGGTCGGACGGCTCGGTCGACCCGCACAGCAACGACTTCTGGGCACAGAGCAACATCACGATCAGGACGCGCGCGGAACTGACCGCGCTGACCGTGCGGTTGAGCGTCGCCCAGACCGGCGGGGTCTCCGACGCGGGCGCCTGGCGGTCGCTGCCCGAGAACGACTTCACACTCACGGTCGCCGAGCGGGACGGCTTCCTCGTCTACACCTGGACCCTGAAGGAGGGCCGTAGGGTCCCGGCGGGCGAGTGGGTGTTCGCGGGCCAGTTCGACCACGAGCGCGGCGGCCGTGACGCCGGCGCCGACCGCTACGCGGTGACGGCCGCCGCCGGTGCGGAGCGGCTGTCCGTGGGCGGCGGTTTCGCGGCCGTGGACGACTCGGAAGACGACTCGTGAAAAATTCCTGAAGAGGCGGCAACCCTTTCCTCACCGGTGGCGACCACCAGGCGCAAGAGTCACCCCCCATCGAGGAATCGGTACATGACTGCACCAGCAGAACAGCGCGTCCGCCATCGCCGCCGGGTCACCAAGCGGCGGGCGTTGATCGCCGGGTTATCCGCGTTCGGCATCACGGGAGCGGCGGTCGTCACCACGTCGATGCTGTCCACCGCGGGCGCCGCGTCCTCCTGGCCCACGGAAACGGGCAAGACGCCGGTGTCGAAGACCATCCCGGTCTCCGGTGTCCGCGACGGCGGGATGAAGATGTTCTACGGCACCGGCGCGCTCGGTGGCGACAGCCAGGACGAGGGTCAGGATCCCATCTTCGAGCTGGCCGACGGCGCGGTCCTCAAGAACGTCATCATCGGCACCCCGGCCGCCGACGGCGTGCACTGCAAGGGCAGCTGCACGCTGCAGAACGTGTGGTGGACGGACGTCGGCGAGGACGCGGCCAGCTTCAAGGGCAAGTCGTCGTCGGCCGTGTACAAGGTGATCGGCGGCGGCGCGAAGAACGCCGACGACAAGGTGCTCCAGTTCAACGGCGCCGGGACGCTGAACGTGTCGGGCTTCCAGGTGCAGAACGCCGGGAAGCTGGTGCGCTCCTGCGGCAACTGCAAGACGCAGTACAAGCGCACGGTCGTGCTGAACGACGTCGACGTGACGGCGCCGATGAACTCGATCGTCGGCGTGAACGCCAACTACGGCGACACGGCCACGCTGTCGAAGATCCGCATCCACGGCGACAGCAAGAAGAAGATCAAGACGTGTGTGCGCTTCGAGGGCAACAACACGGGCAAGGAGCCCAAGGAGCTGACCCCGCCCGGCCCGGACGGCAAGACCTGCAAGTTCAAGGCCTCGGACATCAGCTACCAGTGACGCCGCGGCACGTGTGAGCTCCGGCCGGCCCGAATCCCCCCTTGGGCCGGCCGGCTGCCGGATGTCCGGGCCCCCAGTCGGACGTTCGGCACCCCGGCCCTCCGGAGCCCCCCTCCGGACGGTCGAACAGCCCCGGCCGAGCCCCCCTCGGCCGGTCGGCAGGACGCCCCCGCAGGTGCGAACCGGCGGGGGCGTCGTCGTGTGCCTCGTCGTCGGTCGCCGACGCTCCGCGTCGACTCCCTCCTCCGCCTTGCAGCTGCACGCACAGGCCCTGGTCCATCGTCGAGCCGATGGTCGTGGAGCCGGTGGTCAGGAACGTCGTCGCGGGCAGGGAGCCGTCCGCCCGGCGAGCCGCGTACGCGCCTTTCGCGTCCGTCGACCGGAAGGGCGGGGTGGCGCCGCTGTCCCAGTCGTTGCCCGTGGAGACCGCCGCGGAGCCCAGCTCGGCGGGGCCCTTCTTGTCGCCCACCGCGAGGTTCTTGCCGAGACGGGCCTTGCCGGTGGCGAAGTGGAAGCCGTGCTGGGCGTTGGCGTACGTGGTGTTGCGGTTCAGGGCGATGGCGCCGGTGTTGGAGTTCTCGGTGAAGCCGTGCAGCGTGTTGTCCCAGGCGGCGTTGTTGTTGACGACATGGGCGACCGACGCTCCCCCGCCGCCCAGTTCGAAGCCGTTGCCGTTGCCCTCGAAGGCCGGGTCGCGCCGGCGGTTCTCGCCGTTGCCGAAAGCCCAGGAGTGCTCGATGGTGACGGGCGAGGAGAACTGCCAGAGGTCGAGGCCGTCGTCAAAGTTGTCGAACAGCCGGGCGCCGGTGATCCTGTTGCCCGTCCCGGAGCCGAACTTGACGGTGGTGCCGTCGGCGTTCTGGCCGTGGCCGGCCGGGTCGTGGTTGCCGTGGCTGTCCAGGTTCTGCACGAGGTTGCCGGTGGTGCCGTCGCCGCGCAGGGTGAAGCCGGAGTCGCCGTTGTCCGCGGTGACGAGGTTCCTGAAGACGCCGCCGACGGAGGACGTGGCGACGAACCCCTGGGCCGGGGAGTTGACGAAGGCGAGGTCCTGGACGGTCCAGTAGTCGCCGTGCAGGGCGGCCAGCCAGGAGCCGGCGGGCAGCTTGGAGCCGTCGATCGTGACCTTCTCGGCGCCATGGGGCCGCAGGGTGATGCGTGCCGAACTTGTGCCGCTTGCCGTGGACTTGAGGGTCGCGGCCGGATAGTAGGTGCCGGCGCGGACCTGGATGACCGTACCGGCGGTGGCGTTCTTCACGGCCGCTTCGAGCTGGGCCGCGGTGGAGACGGTGACCGTCGACGAGGCGGCCTGCGCGCCGCCGCCCGAGAGCCCGAGGTAGACGCCGCCCGCCCCCGAGGCACAGACCACCGCGGCGGCGATGGTGAGCGTACGGGTCCTGCGGTGGCGTCCTGCGCTGAGCAGCACGGAGCGTTCCTTTCCTAGGCGATGGGGACGGAAACGGTTCGGAGGGGCCCGCTCCGGCCCGTTTCCGACCGGCAGTCGCCGCCGTGCCGCGAAAGGGTTGCCGCCGTTGCCGCCGTCACGTGCACGGGCGGGCCCGAGTCTCCGAAACTTTCGGAACCACCGGCCTCACGCACACCCGTTGACGCCCTGTCCCCGTCCGGTGAAACTCCGAGGGCCGCCATCCAACAGAATCCCCCAGACTTCGACAGGAAGTGTCATGCGCCCCCGCACGCTCCTGCTGCCGTTCCTGGCCCTGACCGGCCTCCTCCTGACCCTTCTCACGGCGCCACCCAGCACCGCGGACTCCGGAGCACCACCCGTGAAGCACTCCAAGTACGCCGGCTATCTCTTCGCCTACTTCACGGGCGAGGGCACCGCCGACGGCGAGCAGATCCGTTACGCCCTGAGCCGGGGCAACGACGCGCTGCACTGGCGTGAGCTGAACGCCGGCAAGCCGGTTCTGACGTCGACGATCGGAGAGAAGGGCCTGCGCGACCCCTTCGTGATCCGCTCCCCCAAGGGCGACAAGTTCTTCCTGATCGCGACCGACCTGCGGATGTACCAGAACTCCAGCGGCAGCTGGGACCAGGTGCAGCGGCACGGCAGCAAGTCGATCATGGTCTGGGAGTCCACCGACCTGGTCCACTGGACCGACCAGCGCCTGGTGAAGGTGTCCCCGGACAACGCGGGCAACACCTGGGCCCCGGAGGCCTACTGGGACGACGAGCTCGGTGAGTACGTCGTCTTCTGGGCGTCGAAGCTGTACGCCGACGACGACCCGGACCACAAGGGCGACACGTACAACAAGATGATGTACGCGACGACCAAGGACTTCCGCACCTTCAGCGAGCCGAAGATCTGGAACGACCCGGGCTACTCGGTGATCGACTCCACGGTCGTGAAGTACAAGGACGAGTACTACCGCTACACCAAGGACGAGCGGGACCCCAGCTCCTCCAGCCCCTGCTCCAAGTTCATCACCGGTGAGAAGTCGACGTCCCTCACCTCGACGAAGTACGACTTCGTGGCCGACTGCATCGGCAAGGGCGCGATGGACCGCGGCGAGGGCCCGACGGTGTTCAAGTCCAACACCGAGAAGAAGTGGTACCTGTTCATCGACGAGTACGGCGGCCGCGGCTACGTCCCGTTCGAGACCACCGACCTCGCCTCCGGCAAGTGGACCCCGTCGACGAACTACCAGCTCCCGGCCAGCCCCCGGCACGGCACGGTGCTGCCGGTGACGCAGAAGGAGTACGACCGGCTGCTCACTGCCTACCCGAGCACCCCGACCTCCGTGGTGGACGCGACGGCAAAGCACGAGAAGGGGTACTCCATCGTCACGGAGAGCGCGTCGAAGGTCGTTCTCCCGATGGAGCCGAACGCCGATCTGCGCAACCTCGCCCCGAAGCTGTGGGTCGGTGAGGGCGCCACGCTGAGCCCGAAGTCCGGTACCCGGCGCGACTTCCGCACGCCGCAGAAGTACACCGTGACGGCGGCCGACGGCACCAAGCGCACCTGGACGGTCGAGGCGGTCCGCACCCGCAGCCCCATGCTGCCCGGACTGAACGCCGACCCCGACGTCCACTACCTCGACGGCAGGTACTGGATCTACCCGACGACGGACGGCTTCCAGGGCTGGAGCGGTACCAGGTTCAAGGCGTACTCGTCGAAGGACCTGGTCCACTGGAAGGACCACGGCGTCATCCTCGACCTCGGGCCTGACGTGACCTGGGCCGACAAGTACGCCTGGGCGCCCGCGATCGCCGAGCGGAACGGCAAGTACTACTTCTACTTCTGCGCCGAGCAGCAGATCGGCGTGGCGGTGGCCGACTCCCCCGCCGGCCCCTTCACGGACGCCCTCGGCAAGCCGCTGGTCGCCAAGGGCGGGGCGCTCAAGGGCCAGATGATCGACCCGTCGGTCTTCACCGACGACGACGGCCAGGCGTACCTGTACTGGGGCAACGGACACGGGTACGTCGTCCCGCTGAACGACGACATGGTGTCGTACGACGCGTCCAAGGTGAAGGACATCACCCCGGACAACTTCCGCGAGGGCTCGTTCGTGATCAAGCGGAAGGGCACGTACTACTTCATGTGGTCGGAGGACGACACCCGCAGCGAGAACTACCACGTGGCGTACGCGACGGGGCCGTCCCCGCTCGGCCCGTGGACCAAGCGCGGGACGATCCTGGAGAAGCGGCCCGAGTACGGCATCCTCGGCACCGGTCACCACTCGGTGGTGAACACCCCCGGCACCGACGACTGGTACATGGTCTACCACCGCTTCGCCCTCAACGGCCCGGGCAGGCCGGGCGGTGACGGCATGCACCGCGAGACCACCATCGACCGCATGGAGTTCGCGGCCGACGGAACCATCAAGCCGGTGGTACCGACGCTGGAGGGCATCGAGCCGGTACGGCGATGAGCCTCACAGGACGTCGTCGAGCCAGCTGAAGACCTCGTCCTGCATCTGGTGGGTGAAGACGTGGCCGAGCTCCGGCCACGTCTTCGTCCGTATCCGCTCCTCGGCGTGGCGCGACCGCCAGACGGCACGCAGCTTGTCGTACGCGACCCGTACGCCCTCGGCCGGGAAGAGCGTGTCGAGCCCGCCGTCGAGGAACAGCATCGGCCTGGGTGCGGCGATGCTCGCCACGTCGGGGATGTCGAGATGCCGGGCAAGCCCGGGGTGGAGCATGTAGTACGCCGACTGCCCGCGCAGCGTGTTGTTGCCGGGCACCATCATTTCTTTCAGGCCGGTCATCCAGCACACGCTCGCGGCGGCCGCGATGTCGTCGCCGAGGGCGGCGGTCTGCCAGGCGCGGTAGGCGCCCATGGAGAAGCCGACGGCCGCGACCCGCCGGGCGTCCACCCGGTCGAGTCCCGCCAGGAAGGCGGCGGCCCGCTGGTCCTCCCGGGCCATGAGCCCGGCGAGTGAGGAGCCGAGCTGGTAGAAGGTGGAGGCGAGGGCCTGCTGCTGGTCGTAGGCGAGCGGCCCGCGGTCGCCCCAGCCGAGCGCGTCCAGGCACAGCACGACATAGCCGCGCCGGGCCAGTTCGTCTCCGACGAACCGCCCGCTGAAGTACTTGTCCGCCCAGGCCCGCGCGGAGGCGAGACGCGTGTCGTCGTACCAGGGCCGGACCATCTTCTCCTTGCCGATGTCGAACCTGGCGCCGTGGTCGTGCAGGAGCAGCACGGCGGGGAAGGGTCCCCTGCCGTGCGGGGTGAGCAGGGCGCCGCGCACGCGTTCGTAGCGGGTGAGGGAGACGGCCACCAACTCCCTTGTGTATCCCTCCCCCTGGGCACGACCGACGACCTCCGGGGCGTACGGCGTCCCGTCCTGCCGGTCGACGAGCAGGTGCTCCTCGACCGTGGCCCGGGCGGCACGCCGCCAGGCGCGGAAGTCGCGGATCGGGGATCTCCCCCAGGCGAGCGGGAAGGTCAGGGCGTCCTTCAGCGCGGGGTGGAAGTCGGGCAGCGGACCGTCCACGACCGCCGCCTCCGCCGAACTCACCGGTCCCGCGGCCAGCAGGGCCGCGCCCGCCCCGGCGACGAACGTCCGCCGGCCGAGCCGCTCATGGGCGTCCATACGGCCTCCCGGCTCCGGCGTGCCGCAGCACGTACCGCTCGACGGCCGACGGGGACGGCAGGGCGCGGTAGTCGTAGACGTCGGCGGGGTCCCAGCCGACGTCGTCGGTGAGTCCGAGACGGCTCGCCACCGCGTTCAGGCCGGCGGGCCGGCCGTTGAACCAGGAGCCCGTGTCGTGGAAGTGCTCGCCCCCGTAGGCGGCGACGGTCTGGGGCGGCCGCGGATGCCGGAAGACGTTGCGCTCGGAGAAGACCGCGGACTCCACGCCGGCGCCCAGGGCGTACAGGGGATCCCGGCCGCGGTAGACGTTGTTGACGACGTGCACCTGCCCGAAGCGGACCCGCGGGGCGCGCTGCACGATGTCGCTGAACAGGTTGCGGACGAAGGTCACCTTGAGATGCCCCCGGTCCCGGTCGCCGCGCCCGTCGCCCGACCCGATGAGGATCGCCTTGTCGTGGTCCTCGAACCGGCTGTCGGAGACGGTGACGAAGTCGGAGCCGTCCTCGATGTCCAGCAGTCCGTCGTGCCGCTGCACGCGCTCGCCGTGGAATCCGAGGGGCGCCTCGCGGTCGGGGAACCGGCCGTCGGTGAAGGTGCAGTGGTCGACCCAGATGTTCTTGCCGGTGATCACGGTCAGCGCGTCGAAGCGGGCGTTCCAGCTGCCCTGCGTGCCGTCGTCCGGGGACCAGCTGGTGAAGTGGTCGACGGGCGCCTCCAGGCGCAGGTTCCGCACGACGATGTTGCTGCCGGTGTTGACCGTCAGGAACACCCCGAGCAGCCGGGCGTCCCGGCCCACGCCGACGAGGGTCGTGTTGCTCGGCACGGTGAGCTGGATCTGCGCCTTCTCCCTGTTCGAGCCGGTCTGGCGCAGCTGCCGCTGCTGCTTGCAGTAGTCGAAGCGGGTGTCGGACCAGAGGGCGCCGTCCTCGCCGAAGCAGGACATGTAGCGGCCGAGGTCGTAGCCGGGCGCGTAGTCCTGCTCGCCGAGCAGGGAACCGTCGTCGCTCTCGTGGCCGTTGATGTCGCCGACGACCCGGATGACCTTGGGCGCGGTGGGATCGCCGTCGCCCGCCAAGGCCTCCTTGAGTTCGGCGCGGGTGTCCACCGTCCAGGTCCTGCCGCCCGCCCCGCCGGTGGTGCCGGAGCCGGTCGAGGCCCAGCCGACGGGGGCGCGTTCGACGGCCGAGGCCGGCGCGGCCGGCCAGAGCAGGCACGCACCGAGGAGGAGCGCCGCGGCCCTACGCACCGGGCCGCCAGTCGCCGAGGTACGTCTCCTTGGTGTGCAGCGTGGCCTGCGCGCGGCTCAGCCGGGGCCGGTTCTCGGGCACGGACACGGCGGCGCCCGGCCCGGTGTTGCGGTACTCGGCGAACCGCATCGACTGCCAGGGACGGTCGTTCGACATGTTGGCGTAGGGCGCGACCGCGTCGATGCCCGGGCCGAGCCAGGTGTCCCGGACGGTGAGCATGGGGCGGGCGGTGGTGTCGGAGCTGGGCACCCAGGGGCGGGCCAGCTTGTAGTAACCGTCGGGAGCCTCGCTGTCGACGCGGCTCCTGGTCACCAGGTACCCGAGCGGGTTGGCACCGGCCGTCGACGGGGCGAAGACGAACCCGTACGGGGCGGCCGGCAGGTCGGTCCGGTTCAGGGTCCGGAACCGGCACTGCTCGAAGACGGCGGTCGCCCGCCCGAAGACGAAGTCGACGTCCCCCTCGGCGTAGCAGTGGGCGAAGTACTGCCGGGCGAAGGTGCCCAGCGCCACGGAGTCGGCGTACAGGGTGTCCTGGTGGCCGAGGAAGCGGCAGTGGTGGAAGGCGGACCGGTCGCCCTGGACCTTGAGGGCGACGGCCTGGGTGCCGGTGATGCCGGGGTGGTCGGCGCGCAGCCAGTCGTTGGCGAAGGTGATCCAGCGGGCGGTGAAGCCGTCGGCCTGCACGGTGGTGGTGGCGGACCCGGTGGTGCCGTAGGTGCCGCCGCCGGGCTTGGGCGTCCCGGCCGCGTTGTCGTACACGATGACGACGTCACGGGGGTTCTCGCTCGCCCCGATCCAGGTCATCTCGGTACGGGCGGGGTCGACGGCGACGGTCTGCCGGTAGACGCCCGGGGCGATGACGAGGGTGTATCCGCTGCCGGTCGCGGCGGCCACGGCGTCCCGGACCGTGGTGAAGTCACCGGCGCCGCCCGGGTGGACGTAGAGGGTCTTCGGGTCGGGGCGCGCGGCCGGTGAGCCGTACCGGCCGAACGGGCGCGGCCGGGTGCCTGCGGCCCTCGCGGGGACGGCGGCAAGGCCGACGACGGCACCCGCGGCGGCGCTCGTGACGAGGAACTTCCGGCGGGAGAGGGAGACATGGGGCTGCGAGGGCATATTGCTGCTCCTTCGCGGTGCGGTTGGTGCGGGGTGACTCGTGCGGAGGGGGAAGGGCCGGGGCGGGGATGCGATGCGGGCCGCCCCGGCTGGTTCACGTGTCGGTCGGGTCAGGTCAGCACACGCGGCCGGCGCCCGCGCGGGCGTCGACGATGCCCGGGACCGCCTTCGCCGGGTCGACGCCGGCCCGCAGCGTCGGCGTCCAGCCGGCACCCGACTGGAGCGTCTCCCCGGGGATCTCCGCGTTGTGCACGGCGATCAGGTCGACGGCCTTGCCGTTGACGTAGTTGGCCCCCGCCGTGACCGGCGCCTCGTTCCACTTCTTGAGGATCTTCGCCGGGCTGATGCCCGGTGCCAGGGTGAACGCGTTGTGCTCGGCGACGAGCCGGGACTCCTTGCCGATGCCGTAGACGTAGCCCCACTTCTGGCCCTTGGTGACCACGAAGTGGTTGTTGTACGAGTCGACCTGCCCGAACCGCACCCGCGGCGCCCGCTCGACGATGCCCTCGAAGCGGTTGTGGTGCAGCGTGACCTTCAGCTTGCCCGTGTCGTCGGCGGTGGCGCTGTCGCTGTTGCCGATCAGCATGGTCTTGTCGTGGTCCTTGAACGAGTTCCAGGACACGGTGACGTGGTTGGAGCCGCGCACGACGTCGAGGAGTCCGTCGTGCTGCTGGTAGGTCTTGCCGAAGTAGGACGGCAGGGAACTGTCGGGGTGGCGGCCGTCGGTCAGCGTGTTGTGGTCGACCCACACGTGCGTGGAGCCGTAGACCACCACCCCGTCGTACTCACTGTTCCAGGCGCCGGTCTTGTTGTCGTCGGCCGGGTCCCACTGCGGGAAGCAGTCGACCGGGGCCTCGATGGTCAGGTTCCGGACGATGACGTTGTCGACGCCCTTGATCTGGAGGCTGCCGCCGAGGATCCCGGAGTCCTTGCCCACGCCGATGATGGTGGTGTTGGCGGGCACGGCCGCCTTGATGACCTTGTCCTGCCGGGCGGCGGACGCGGCCCTCAGGTCCTCCTGTTCACCGCTGACCGGCTTGTCGTGTCCCCAGACGGCGGGGTCGTAGGCGGCGAGGTACTTCTGGAAGTCGTACCCCTCGGCCTCGAACGCCTCACAGCCCTGGGAGACGGCGTCGATCATCCCCTTCACCTTGATGATCCTGGGCGCGGACCCGCCGTCCTTCAGGGCGGCCTTGAACTGCTCCCAGGTGGTGACGGTGTAGACGTGCGCCGCATCGGCCGCGGCCCCACCCGTGGTACCGGTGCCGTACGCACCCCACCCGTCGTTGGCCCCGAGCGTCTGGCGGGCCACGTCCCGGGGCCCGGCCTGCGCGGCGGTACCGCTGAGGGACAGCACGAGCGCGGCACATCCGACCACCGCGGCGACCTTAACTCTGGCATGATCATGACACTTCCGAACGTTCATGGTGCGGCTCTCTTCCTTCTGCGTCGGGGGTGTTACGCGGCGGCCTGCGGCCAGGTGATCCACGACTCGGGGATCCGCTCGTCCAGCCGGCGCACATCGCGCGGCCCGAGCACCCGGGTCCGGAGCAGCTCCTTCGCCACGAGCCGGGCCACGGCGATCGCGCCCGGCGGATTGAAGTGCGTGTTGTCCTGCTCGGTGGCGGTCCAGTTGAAGTACTTCTTCGTCTCCTCGACCCCGAGCTCCTGCCACAGGGCGAGCGACAGCGCCTGCACGTCGAGCACCGCGACCCGCTCCTCGGCGGCGAGCGCCCGCATGGCCGCCGGGTACTCACCGTGCGTCGGAAGGGCATTCCCGCCTCCGTCGAACTTCCGCCGTTCGACGGAGGTGGCGAACACGGGCCGCGCTCCACGGGCCCGGGCCCCCTCGACGTACATCCGCAGATGGTCCTGATACGTCGTCCAGGGCTCGGTGTACCGAGACGGGTCCTCCGCCTTCTCATCGTTGTGCCCGAACTGGATGAGAAGGAAGTCGCCGGGCCGAATGGCGGAGAGAATGACCTCCAGCCGCCCTTCGTCGACGAAGCTCTTGGAACTACGCCCGTTCACCGCATGGTTGGCGACCAGCAGCTCCTGACGGAGAAAGAACGGAAGCGCCATACCCCACCCGGTCTCGGGCGCGGCGTTCGCGTACTTCTGGGCGGCGGTGGAATCACCGGCGATGTAGAGGGTGCGGCTCCGGCGACCACCGGCTTGTGCGGTACGGGTGACGGAGAGCGCGAGGGGTACGGCGGCGATACCCGCCGCAGCCACTTGTCTTCGGCTGAGAGACACTAAGAGTTCCTTTCGACGAAGGGCGGGGACATGCACCTCAGGGGCGCGGGGAACTGCGCGCCAAGCCACGGGACGGCCCGCGCCCTGCGAACCACAGGCCGCCCCACGGCGAAACCCAGCAGGGATCAACCCTTCTGCTGGTCCCACTCCTCCTGCGCGGCGTTCAGCTGCTCAGCCAACGTGTCCAGGAATTCCTTCGCACTCATCTTCCCGAGCAGCACCTTCTGAAAGTTCGGCTCATTGTCGGCCTTGGAGATCGTGTTCCAGTCCGGCAGGTAGTACGGCAACTGCACAATCGTCGTCGACCCGTCGGACAACGCGTCAGCGGCCAGCTTCGTGGGCTCGGCCTTCGAGATCCACGCATCCTTCGCGGCGTCCGTGTTCGACGGCACCTGTCCCGCCGACTCGTTGAACTTCGAGTTCTCCGCCTTCGACGTGGCGAACTCGATGAACTTCCAGGCGGCGTCCTTGTTCTTGGAGCTCTTGAACAGCCCGAGGCCGTCCACCGGGTTGGAGACCTGAACCCGCTTCCCGCCGGGCCCGGTCGGCTGCGGAATGCCGCGGAACTTGTCGACCCCGAGCGCCTTCACATGGTCCTGGTACGACCCGAGGTTGTGGTTCAGCATCCCGATCGTGCCGGAGTCCCACTGCGCGACCATCTTGGTGAAGTCGTTGTTGAGGTCGGCCGCAGGGGTGACCTTCTTGTACAGCTTCGCGTACTTCTCCAGCGCCGCCACGTTCTTGGGGTCGTTGACCGTGGTCTTCTCACCACTGGAGTCCCAGAACGAGGTGATCCCGGACTGCCCGTACATCGCGTCGAGCGCCTGGGCGATGGAGCCCGCGCCGCCACGGATGGTGTAGCCGAACTCGTTCTTCCCCTTGTTCGTGAGCTTGTCGGCGGCCGTGAAGAACCGCTCCCAGGTCGTGGGCTCCTCCAGCCCCGCCTTCTCGAACAGGTCGGTGCGGTAGTACAGGACACCGTTGTTGGCGGAGGTCGGAATCGAGTACAGCTTGTCGTCACCGCCGCCGGCCGCCTTCAGCGACTCGACCATGTCCTTGTTGAGCTTGCCGTCGAGCGAGGACTCGGCGAGCCGCTCGTCCAGCGGCTCCAGCGCGCCCTGTGCCGCGAACCCCGCGAGCATCGCCGCGCCCACACCGCCGACGTCCGGCAGACCGCCGCCCTGGAGGGCGGTGTCGACCTTGGACTGGTACTCGGTGGAGGCGATCCCGACGTACTCGACCTTGATCTCGGGGTTCGCCTTCTCGAAGTCGGCGATGATCTCCTTCCAGGCCTCGGTGCGGACACCGCCGTTGTTGTCCCAGAAGACGATCTTGCCCTTGCCGCTTCCGTCGGCGCCCTTGTCACCGCCCGCCCCGCTGCCGTCGTCACCGCAGGCGGTGGCGGTCAGCGCGAGCACGGCCCCCAGGGCGACGGCCGTGGCGGCGCGCCTGCTTCTGCGATTGCTGATCTTCATTGGTCGGCTCTCTTCTTCTGGATCCAGCGGAACTTGAAGGTGTGGGGGGTCAGTGGCGGGCGTGGGGTGCCCAGTCGTCGGTGCCCTTGAGGTAGGCGGCCACGGTGTGGGACCGCGCCTCCTGGTCGCTCAACTGCGGACGGTCGGAAGTGACCGTCGCTCCCTGGCCGTGGTTGCGGTACTCGGCGAACCGCGCGTCCTTCCACGAGAACCCGCTCATGTCGGTCCACGGCGAGGACTTGACGGCGGCCGGCAGCTCGGTGTCCCGGATCAGCACCTGGGCGATCGCATCCGGCTCTCCGCCCGGGTGCCAGGGCCGGCCCAGGTGGAAGCTCCCGGCTGGGGCGTCACTGACGATCTTCGACCGGGTGATCAGGAAGCCGTACGGGTTGCCCTTCCAGGTCGAGGCCGCCGTGATGTAGCCGTTGTTCGTGTCCGAGCCCCGGCTCAGCGCCCGGATCACCGATCTCTCGATCACGGTGGTCGCCCGCCCGTAGACGAAGTCGACGTCGCCCTCGATGTAGGAGTCGCGGACGTAGACCCGGCTGACGGTGGTCAGCTTGGGGCTGTCGGTCATCAGGGTGTCCTGGTTGCCCAGGAACGCGGTGTCCTCGAAGACGATCCGGTCGCCGGTCGTCTTCATCGCCAGCGCCTGCTCGCCCTTCAGTTCGTGCGCGGCCTCGTCGAAGTCGTTGCTGAAGGTGAGGTTGCGTGCGGTGACGTCGTTCGCGGCGATCCGGACGGTGGCGCTCCCCGTCGAACCCCCGTACTCGGCGGGCGTGTCGAAGACGATGACGGTGTCGGACCGGTCCTGTCCGGTCCCCCGCAGCACGATGTTCGGCTTGCTCGCCGGGACGACCACCTTCTCGCGGTACGTGCCCGGCGCGACGGCGATCTCGACGGCGGTGTCGTTGCCGTCGGGCACCGCGTCGACGGCCGACTGCACGGTCGGGTAGTCGCCCGGGACGCGCAGGACGAACGGGCCGCCGATCCGCTTCTGCGGTCCGGAGAACCGCTTCACCAGCGCGGGCACGGCGGCGGCCGGGTCGAGCCGGTAGGCGTAGAACGCGCGCGGGTCGAACGCCGTGCCCCACGCGTCGTGCCGGCCCGTGGTGTTGCGCAGGACCGACCCGCGCTGCACCAGCTCGGCGGTGGCGTCGGCCTGGTAGGGGTGCTGGACACCGTCGTAGAAGCTGTTCTCGATGACCATCTTCGTCCGGCCGCGCGACCAGTTGCCGTAGGTCCACACGGGGTCGCCGTCGGACAGCTGCGAGGACAGGTAGTTGTTGTAGAGGTGGGCGTAGGCGCAGTTGTCGGCGGACGGGTTGCGCTGCTTGGTGCCGCGGAACCAGTTGTGGTCGACGGTGATCTGCGTCCTGACGTTCGGGGTCCAGCCGATGCCGAAGGTCTTGTTGTTGTCGGTGAACTGGTTGTAGGAGACGGTGACGTACTCGCTGTCCTTGCGGATGTCGAGCTGGCCGTCGCAGATCCGCGAGAACCGGATGTGGTCGATCCACACGTGGCGGGCGGTGTCCAGGCGGATGCCGTCGTAGCCGGTGTCCTTGCAGTCCCAGTTGCCCTCGATGGCCGTGTCGCGGATGGTCAGGTTGCGGATGATCACGTTGTGGGTGCCGGGATCGAGGGTGAAGCCGCCGTGCACGATCTCGGCGGTGTCGCTCACGCCGATGATGGTCTTGTCGGAGGCGACGGGTATCTCCGTGCCGAAGGGGTCCATGTCGAGGGACCCCTTGACGCGGATGACGTACGGCTCCTCGGCCGCCGCGTACTTCGCCAGCGCGGCCTGGTCGGTGACGGTGACGACCTTGCCGCCCGCCCCTCCGGTGGTGCCGCCGGCGAGGGAGGCGAAGCCGTGCGGCCGGTCGGTCCAGCGGTCGGCGGCGGGCCCGGACCCGGACTGCGGGGCCGCCTGTGCGTCCCCGAGTGTCCCGAGGCCCAGCGCGGCGACGAGGCCGAGCACCGCGGCCACGACCTTGCCGTGCCCCGGTCTCGACAAGCGCTTGCTACGGAGGTGCGTCATTGCGGCTCCCAACAGGCTTAGGACTTCAGGTGCTTTACGAGGCGCTGATCCGGAACTGGGTGAACGTCGCCGCGCCGGCGTGTCCCTGACCGGCGGGCGCGAGGGCGACGAGCCCGAGCAGGGCGCCGACCCAGCGCCAGGGGGTGGCGGCGAAGACCGGGCCCGACGGCCGGAAGCCGTCGCCGACGTCGGCCGAGAAGCGGCAGCGGGCGCCCGCGCCGATCTCGATCCGCAGCCGGGCCCGGTCCCCGGGTGCGAGCCGCGGGTGGGCGGCGTCGCGTTCGGCCTCCGCGACCGCCTCGGCGAACCGGTGCACGAGGTGCGCGGTGCCGTCCGCGCCCCGCTGGAGGCCGATCCAGCCGAACGCGTCCCCGAGGACCGCGAGACCGGCCCGGGCCCCGGGCTCGTTGCTGTCGAGCCGCAGCTCCACCTCGACCGTGCAGGGCGTGCCGGGCAGCCGCTGGGTGAGCACGTTCGGCAGCTTGCGCAGATCGTGCGCGTCGGCCGAGCGGACGCAGGTCAGCCGGAGCCCGTCCCCGGAGTGCTGGGTGGCCCAGCCGTCGCCCGGGTTGGCGGTCCACTGCCACTGGCGTCCGTACCGTCCGCCCGGGAAGTCGTCGTCGGTGGCGGGCGCCGCGGGCGGCTGCTGCGGCAGGTCGGGCATCTCGTGCACGGCGACGGGGGCGCCGTCGTCCCCGAGCACCGGCCAGCCGTCCGCGCCCCAGCGCATCGGCTGGAGGTGCACGACCCGGCCGTAGGCGCCGCGCTGCTGGAAGTGCAGGAACCAGTCCTCGCCGGACGGGGTGCGCACCCAGCCGCCCTGGTGGGGGCCGTTGACGTCGGTGTCCTTCTGCTCCAGGACGATCCGCTCCTCGTACGGCCCGAAGAAGCCGCGCGAGCGGAAGGCGCCCTGCCAGCCGGTCTCCACGCCCCCGGCCGGGGCGAGGATCCAGAACCAGCCGTCGTGCTTGTAGAGCTTGGGACCTTCGAGGGTGAACCAGCCGGGTATGCGGTCGCCGTCGACGATCACCTTGCCCTCGTCGAGGAGTTCGGTGCCGTCGGGGCGCATGCGGTGCCCGGTGAGGCGGTTCTTGATCCCGGAGCGGGACCTGGCCCAGGCGTGGACCAGATAGGCCTCGCCGGTCTCCTCGTCCCACAGGGGGCAGGGGTCGATCAGGCCCTTGCCGGCCTTCAGCAGGTGCGGGCGGGTCCAGGGGCCTCTGATCCCGGGGGCGTTGACCTGGAAGATGCCCTGGTCGGGGTCGCCCCAGAAGATCCAGAAGTGTTCGTCGTGGTACCTGAGGGACGGGGCCCAGACGCCGCAGTCGTGGCGGGGCCTCTCGAACTCCTCGGCCGGTTCCAGCCGTTCGAGGGCGTGGCCGACCAGGGTCCAGTTCACCAGGTCACGGGAGTGCAGTAACGGCAGTCCGGGGACGCGGCCGAAGCTGGAGGCGGTCAGGTAGAAGTCGTCGCCGACGCGGACGACGTCCGGGTCGGACCAGTCGGCGTCGAGAACCGGGTTGCGGTAGGTCTCGGCGGTCACGGGCTCACCGCCTTGCGGACGAGGGCCGCCGCGGCGTCCCGGTCGAGGCGGCCGTCGGCGACGACGGTGACCACCCGGCGGACGACGGTCTCACCCGGCGGGACCGGCAGCCGCTCGCCGTACGCCAGCGAGGAGCCGACGCCCGGGTACTCCTCGGTGCGCACGAACCACGGGTCGCGGCGGGTCTGTTCGGTGGCGCCGGCGAAGACCAGCGTCCAGGTGCCGCCCCGCAGGGCGAGCCAGTCGGCGGGGCGGCCGTGGACCTGCCCCTCGCCCTCGGCCCCGGCCGTGAGGACCTCCGGCGCGGAGGACTCCTTGCGGGCCCGCCAGAAGAAGCCGCCGTAGGCCGCGCCCGGCCGTCCGTTGGTCGCGGGGCTGCCGATCGACAGCGGGTTCCTGGTGACGTTGGTGAGGGAGAAGGTGAGGTCCAGCGCCCAGGCCTGGTCGGTGAGTGCGGTGGCCGCGACCGTGCGGCGCTCGCGCAGCAGCTCACCGCCCGCGGCGACCCAGCGCAGCTCCTCCACGAAGCCGTCCGGGTCGCGCAGCTGGAACGCGACGTGCCGCTGGGAGCCGTGGTTGTCCAGCTCGGTCGGGCCCTGGTCGCGGACGTAGGTGCGCCCGCCCCAGAAGTTGAACCCCTCGACGTCGGGAACGGCGACACCGACGCCGAGGTGGTGTGCGTGGTCGGCGGGGGCCAGTTCGGTGACCGCCGTTCCGGCCAGGGTGGTGACGGGGTGCAGGTACGGGCGCGGGGAGAGCCGTGCCGGCAGCTCGGGCCGGGTGACGTACCGGCCGACCGGCCGGCCCGCGACACGCAGTACCGCGGTGTCGTTGCCGCTGGTCATCTGGTGCTCACCTCTTTCGACAGGTGCGCCGCATGCAGCGCCCAGGGGGCGCCCAGCTCGGAGTAGAGGGAGAGGGTGTCGGCGGAGGCCGCGACGAGCCCGTCGATGCCGGGCACCACCCGGCGGTTCTCACCGGGGACGCGGTGCCAGGCGGTGTCCGGCAGCGGCGCCGGGTCGGGAGCAGTGCGGATGGCCTCCACGACCTTCATGAAGGCGCCGGTCGCGTCCGGCGGGACCAGCAGGTCGGCGCCGGTGGTGAGGTGCGCGACGAGGTTCTCCAGCAGGTCGGTGCGGCCGTGCTCGAACTCCTCCGGGCCGTGCCCCGCGCGCTGGAGCAGCACGCGGTCCTGCTTGTACCAGAAGGTGATGCGGCCGGTGCTCCCGTGCACGAGGACGTACGGTTCGTCCGCCCGCTCGGCGCACAGGGTCGCCGCGACGGTGACCGGGTGGCCCTGGGCGGTGCTGATCCGGACGCAGGAGGTGTCGTCGGACTCGATGGCGTTGGCGCGCAGCAGTTCGGTCTCGATGCCGGTGACGTCCTCGGCGCGGGTGCTGCCGCCGAGGGCGAGTGCCGTGGCGACGGCGTGGGCGAGCGGGTTGGTCAGCGCCCCGTCGATCACGTCGACGCCGTTCAGCCGCCGTTTGCCCGCCCAGGGCGCCCGCCGGAAGTAGTCCTCGTCCCGCACCCAGGCACCGGCCCCGCCGAGCCCGACCAGCCGGCCGATCGCCCCCTCGGCGACCAGCTCGCGGATGGCGGGCAGGGCGTGCGAGCCCAGCGACTGGAAGCCGATCTGGCAGACGACCCCGGCGGCCTCGACCCCGTCGGCCATGCGGCGGAACTCCGCGTACGAGGGGGCGGGCGGCTTCTCCAGCAGGAGGTGCACGCCCCGCTCGGCCGCGGTGAGCGCGAGGTCGGTGTGGGTGGGGATGGGTGTGCAGATCACGGCGATCCGGGCGCCGGTGGAGTCCAGCAGGGCGCCGAAGTCGGCGGACTGCTCGGGCGTGCCCAGGCCGTCGAGCTCCGCCTCGGTCAGCGGAGTCAGTTCGCAGACGCCGGCCAGCCGGACGAGGCCCAGCTCCTGGAGGCGGCGGATGTTCTCGACGTGCCAGCGGCCGTGGCCCCGGGCGCCGGCGAGGACGACAGGCAGAGGTGTGTTCATGGAGTCGATCATGCGACCGGTCATGGGATCCTCCCCGCACCCGCGCCGCGGGCCACCGCCCGGTCGGCCGCGGCGGCGCTGTCGATCCGCCCGTGCAGGGCGGGTGTCCAGCCGACGTCGTCCGTCAGGTCGCGCTCACTGCCCGAGTTGTAGGCGTTGTAGATCATGAGCAGGTCAACCGGAAAGCCGTTGAAGAGCGTGCCGCCCTGGTGCAGGGCGCTGCCGTTCCAGCTCTTGACCAGGTCGGCGACCTCCACATGGCCGGGGGCGTGGAAGGCGTTGTTCTCGGCGTAGATCCTCGACTCGGTGGAGACGCCGAGGGAGTAGCGGTAGTCGTCGGTGATCTCGTAGCGGTTGTTGTAGACGTGTACCTGGCCGAAGCGGACGCGCGGGGCGCGCTGGACGACCGACTCGAACGCGTTGTGGTGGAGGGTGACCCGGAGCTTTCCGCGGTCGCCGGTGGCGGTGTCGCCGTTGCCGATGAGCATCGCCTTGTCGTGGTCCGCGAACCGGCTCCAGGAGACGGTCACCAGGTCGGAGCCGTTCGTGATGTCCAGCAGTCCGTCGTGGCGCAGGTAGTTGCGGGCGAAGTAGGTGGGCTCCTGGGCGTCCGGGTGGCCCTTGTCGCTCAACGTCACGTGGTCGACCCACACATGGGTGGCGCCGGTCAGCCAGATCGTGTCGTACGCCGTCTTCCAGTCGCCGAGTCCGCCGGTGTTGGGCTGCCAGACGGGGAAGCAGTCGTAGGCGTCGCGGATGTCGAGGTTGCGGATGATCACGTTGCCCGCGTTCCGCACCTGGAGGCTCGCGCCCTTCAGGACGGCCGAGTCGCCGAGCCCGACGATCGTGGTGTTGGAGCCGACGGGCAGCACGACCCGCTCGGCCTGCCGGGCGGCGGAGGCCTGGCGGGCCTCCTCCTGCGGGCCGCTGGGCTTGGCGGCGCCCCAGGTGCGGGGGTCGTAGGCGGCGAGGTACTTCTTCAGGCTGTAGCCGCCGGTGGCGTAGTCGGAGCAGTCGAGACGGTCGCCGTCGTCGTCGGTGTTGGCGTCGATCGTCCCGGCGATCCTGATGATCTTCGGGGTGTCGCTGCCGCCGTCGAGGGCGCGGACGAGTCCCGCGCGGTCCGTGACCGTGTGGACGTGGTCGGCGTCGGCGGCCGCGCCTCCGGTGGTGCCCGCTCCCTCGGAGGCCCAGCCGTCGTTCGCGGGCAGGGTGTCGCGGCCGATGTCCCGTGCCTCGGCGTGCGCGGGGACGCAGAGCACGCCCACCAGCCCTGCCGCGACGGCGAGTTGACGTAGTCTCATCCCTTCACCGCCCCCGCGCTGAACCCGGTGATCAGCCACTTCTGGATGAAGGCGAACACGATCACGACCGGCACGGCCGCGATGATGCCGCCCGCGGCGAGCGCGCCGAGGTCGACGCTGTCCGCGCTCATCAGGGTGTTCAGGCCGACCGGGATGGTCTGCTTGTCCTGGTTGTTGAGGAACATCAGGGCGAACAGGAAGTGGTTCCAGGAGTGCACGAAGGCGAAGGAGCCGACGGCGATCAGGCCCGGCCGCAGCAGCGGCAGCACGACGATCCGGAAGGCCGTCATGCGGTTGCAGCCGTCCACCCAGGCCGCCTCCTCCAGGGAGTACGGCACGTTCTTGATGAAGTTGCTGATCAGGATCATCGACAGCGGCAGCTGGAAGACCGTCTCGGCGAGGATGACACTGCCGAGGCTGTTGATCATCTGGAGTTCGGCGAAGATCTCGAACAGCGGGACCAGCAGCAGCGCGCCCGGCACGAACTGGGAGCACAGCAGGCCCAGCATGAACGCCCGCTTGATCTTGAAGTCGAACCGGGCGAGGGCGTAGCCGCCTGCCAGGGCGACGAGGGTCGTCATCACCAGGGTGGCGACGCCGACGAGCACGCTGTTGGTGAAGTAGGTGCCGAAGCTGCGCTCCGTCCACACCTTCTCGAAGTGGTCGAAGGTCATCGGCCAGGGCACGAGCGAGGTCGAGCCGGCCGGGCGCAGGGCGAAGAGCAGGATCCAGTAGAAGGGGATGAGGGTGAAGACCAGGTAGATCCCCAGGGGCAGGTAGATCTGCCAGCGGGGGGCCTCGTCCCAGGCGCGCTTCCCCTTGGCGGGACGCGGCGGTTCGGGGGCCGTGGGCGCCGGAGCGGGCGCCGCCTTGGTGGCTTCCTTGACGCTCACTTGCTCTCGCCTCCGAACTTGCTCAGCCGCAGATAGACCATCGAGCAGAAGAGCAGGATCACGAACGCGACCGTGGTCAGGGCGGACGCGTAGCCGAAGTTGTGGGCGTCGACCGAGGTGTTGGCGATGTAGAGCGGGAGGGTCGTGGTCTCGCCCGCCGGGCCGCCGCCGGTCAGCGTGTAGAGCAGGTCGACGTTGTTGAACTCCCAGACCGCGCGCAGCAGGGTGGACAGGATGATGGCGTCCTTCAGATGGGGCAGCGTGATGTGCCAGAACTGCTTGAGGCGGCTGGCCCCGTCGACCTCGGCTGCCTCGTACAGGTCCTTCGAGACGGACTGGAGGTCGGCGAGGATGAGGATCGCGAAGAAGGGCACTCCGCGCCACAGATCGGCCACGACCGCCGCCGGGAACACCGTGGAGGTGTCCGACAGCCAGCTCGTGCCGTAGGAGCCGATGCCCATGTCAGCGAGGTAACGGGTGATGCCCGTCTGGGAGTTGTAGAGCAGCACCCAGATCGCGGAGGTCAGCACGCCGGAGACGGCCCACGGGGAGAAGACCAGGGCGCGCCCCAGGCCCCGGCCCACGAAGGTCTGGTTGACGATGAGGGCCAGCGCGAGACCGAACAGCAGTTGCAGGCCGACCTCGACGAAGACCCACTTGGCGCTGAAGACCAGGGTGTCCCAGAAGACCGGGTCCTCGGTGAAGGCGTGGACGAAGTTGTCGAAGCCCGCGTATCCGTTCCGCCACGGCTTGGTGGGGTTGTAGTTCTGCAGGCTGTAGTAGAAGACGCTGATGACCGGGTAGGCGATGAAGCCCAGCATGAGCAGGGCGGCCGGTGCGATCAGCAGGTAGGGAAGCCTGCGCGGCGTGGCGGAGGCACGGCGCCGCCGGGGTGGCGCGGGCGGTTTCGCCACGGCTGCGGCTTGGGCCATGACTGTTCTCCGTTCTCAGTACGTCGTGGTACGTCGTGCGTGCGTGGGAAGCGCTTTCTTCCTGTGCAGGGTCGTGCCGGGTCGTGCTGAGGTACTGGGGTGGTGCGGTGGTTCAGCCCGCGTACGGGTCCTGCACCGTGCCCGAGCGTGCCAGGAACTCGAAGTCGCAGCCGGTGTCGGCCTGCGTGATCTGCTCGTTGTAGAGCGCGCCGTAGCCGCGCTCGTACCGGGTGGGCGGCGGCGTCCAGTCCGCCCGGCGCCGCGCCAGCTCCTCGTCGTCCACGTGGAGGTGGAGGGTGCGCGCCTCGACGTCGAGGGTGATGGAGTCGCCGGTGCGGACGAGGGCGAGCGGCCCGCCCACGTACGACTCGGGGGCGACGTGCAGTACGCACGCGCCGTAACTCGTGCCGCTCATCCGGGCGTCGGAGATGCGGACCATGTCCCGGACACCCTGCTTGAGCAGGTAGTCGGGCAGCGGCAGCATCCCGTACTCGGGCATGCCCGGGCCGCCCTTGGGGCCGGCGCCCCGCAGCACGAGGACGTGATCGGGGGTGATGCCGAGCGCCGGGTCGTTGATGGTGCGCTGCATGGTCTTGTAGTCGTCGAAGACGACGGCGGGACCGGTGTGCTTGAGCAGGTGCGGCTCGGCGGAGATGTGCTTGATGACGGCGCCGTCCGGGCAGAGGTTGCCGCGCAGCACGGCGACCCCGCCCTCGGCGGCGACCGGGTTCTCGCGGGTGCGGATGACGTCGTCGTTGTGGACCACGGCGCCCTCGAGCTGCTCTCCCAGGGTGCCGTTGACGGTGGGCCGGTCCAGGTGCAGCAGGTCGGTGATCCGCGACAGGAAGGCGGGCAGGCCACCGGCGAAGTGGAAGTCCTCCATGAGGTACGTCTGTCCGCCGGGCCGGACGTTGGCGAGCACCGGCACGGTGCGGGCGATGCGGTCGAAGTCGTCGAGGGTGAGCTCGACCCGGCAGCGTCCGGCCATCGCGATCAGGTGGATGACGGCGTTGGTGGAGCCGCCGAGGCCGAGCACCGTGGTGACGGCGTCCTCGAAGGCCTCGCGGGTGAGGATCCGGGACGGCTTGAGCGCGGTCCAGGCGAGTTCCACGGCACGGCGCCCGGAGGCGGCGGCCATCCGCTCGTGCCCGGAGTCGACGGCCGGGATCGAGGAGGCGCCCGGCAGTGTCATGCCGAGGGCTTCCGCCGCCGCGGTCATCGTCGACGCGGTCCCCATGGTCATGCAGTGACCGGGTGAACGCGCCAACCCGCCCTGCAGTTCCCGCAGTTCGCAGTCGGTCAGGTTGCCCGCGCGGTGCTCGTCCCAGTACTTCCACATGTCGGTGCCGGACCCGAGGGTCTCACCGCGCCAGTGGCCCGGCAGCATCGGCCCGGCGGGCACGAAGAGCGCCGGCACGTCGGCCGAGGCCGCGCCCATGAGCAGCGCGGGCGTCGACTTGTCGCAGCCGCCGAGCAGCACCGCCGCGTCGATCGGGTACGACCGCAGCAGTTCCTCGGCCTCCATCGCGAGCAGGTTGCGGTAGAGCATCGGGGTCGGCTTCTGGTACGTCTCGGAGAGCGTGGCGACCGGGAACTCCAGCGGGAAGCCGCCGGCCTGCCACACCCCGCGCTTGACCGCCTCGGCGCGCTCGCGCAGGTGGACATGGCAGGGGTTGATGTCGGACCAGGTGTTCAGTACGGCGATCACCGGGCGGCCCTGGTACTCCTCCGCCTCGTAACCGAGCTGGCGCATCCGGGCGTTGTGCGACCAGGTGCGCAGCTGGCCCTCGGCCCCGTACCACTGGTGGCTCCTGAGGTCCTCGGGACGCAGCCTGCCGGTCATATCGACCACCCCGCGGCGATCGCGGCGACCTCGGCCCGCTCGCTCTCGGGCAGTTGCCTGCTCGGCGGGCGGACGTCCCGGCGGCACAGCCCGAGGGAGGCGAGGGCCTCCTTGACGACGGTGACGTTGTTGGCGGAGCCGCTGTCGGCGCGCAGTTCCTCGAAGCGGCGGATCTGCTCCCAGACCTTCATGGCGGCCGGGTAGTCGCCGGAGCGCAGCGCCTCGATCATGTTCAGGGAGACGGCCGGGGCGACGTTCACCAGCCCGGAGGTGAAGCCGGTGGCGCCCGCGGAGAAGTAGGAGGGCGCGTAGGGCTCGGCGAGTCCTGCCACCCACACGAAACGTTCCAGCCCGGCGTCCCGGGCGAAGGCCGCGAACTTGGCGGCGTCCGGGACGGCGTACTTCACGCCGATGACGTTCGGGCAGGCGTCGGCGAGTTCGGCGAGCCGGGCACCCGTGAGCTGCGCGTTGCGGATGTAGGGGACGACGCCCAGCTCCGGCACGGCCTGCGCGACGGCCCGGTGGTAGTCGACCCAGCCGGCCTGGGAGACGTACGGGTGGACGGGCTGGTGGACCATCACCATCTGGGCGCCGAGGTCACGGGCGTGCCGGGCGGAGGCGACGGCGGTCGGGATGTCGTGCCCGACGCCGACCAGGATGACGGCCCGCTCCCCGGCCTCGTCGATCGTCAACTCCGTGACGAGCCGGCGCTCCTCGGGCGTCAGGGCGTAGAACTCGCCGGTGTTGCCGTTCGGGGTGAGGGTGGTGATGCCGCCGTCGAGCAGACGGCGCAGCAGGGCCCGGTAGGTGTCCTGCTCGACGGAGCCGTCCTCGGCGAACGGCGTCACCGGGATGGCCACCACGTCGGCCAGGGCCGCCCGCTGGGTCTCGAACGCCACGCTGCTCATTCCTGACCTTCCTGTTCCAGTCCTGCCTGGGGGAAAGCACGCTGCACGAAGGACGCGATGTGGGAGTGCAGGGCGCGGGCCGCGGCGTCGGCGTCGCCGTCGAGGGCGAGCCGGAGGATCTCGCGGTGCTCGCCGGCCTCCCGCTCCCAGGAGGGCGAGGCGGCCCACGCGACGGCGGAGACGAGGGCGGCCTGGTCACGGACCTCGTCGAGCATCCGGCCGAGCAGCGGATTGCCGCACGGCAGGTACAGGGCGCGGTGGAACTCCCGGTTGGCGAGGGAGCGTTCGGCGGTGTCGGTGGCGGCGTCGGCCCTGGTCAGCGCGGACCGGGCGGCGTCCAGGGAAGCGCCGCGCTGCACGGCCCGCTTCAGCGCCTCGGGCTCCAGCAGCAGCCGGACGTCGTAGACCTCGCGCGCCATGTCCGCGTCCACCATGCGCACCGTGACGCCCTTGTACTGGCTCATCACGACCAGCCCGGTCCCGGCGAGGGTCTTGAGCGCCTCGCGCACCGGGGTCTTCGACACCCCGAACTGCGCGGCGAGCTCGGTCTCGACCAGCGCCTGGCCCGGCGTCAACTGCCCGGTGAGGATGCGGTGTTTGATCCCCTCCAGCACGTACTGCGTGCGGGAGGGGATCGGCGTGGGCACAGAGGTCATGCGCGCCTCTCGGATCTCGCGTCCCCTGGGGGATCACGTATCGGATCTCGCGTATCGCGTCTCATATATGACGTACGAAGTACGACGCGATGACGGTAGGAGGGCGCGTTTGTTTCGTCAATGCTTTCGACGAAGGAAGTAGCAATCGCTTTCTACGACCTGGACGTCCACCCCGGATCCCGGCCGCTCAGACCCACCGCCCGGTCCAGCAGCGGCGCGTCGGGCTCGACGGGGACGACGGGGCCGAAGATGTCGCCCCGGCCGGGGTCGTCGACCGCCGCTTCGAGGAAGTCGTGGCAGACCTGGAGCGCGGCCGGGTCGGGGGTGTACGCCTGGCCGGTCGCGCGGGCCAGGTCCCAGCCGTGGATCACCAGCTCGTCGGTGGCGACGAGCCCGGCGACCTCGCCGGGCAGGTCCACGCCTCCGGCCCGGGTCATGCCGGTCCAGGCGGCCGGGTCGCGCCAGGCCTCGGCCAGTTCGGCGAGGACCTTGGGCAGCTCCTCGCGCCAGCCGGGCCCGATGTCCGGGCGGGTGGAGCCCGGGCTGGTGTCGGTCGTGACGCCCAGGTCCTTGCGGCCGGCGTCACGGAAGGCGACGGTCAGCCCGACCAGGTGGCCCAGCAGGTGGCGCACCGCGTACTCCGGGCAGGGCGTCGGGTCCGCCAGTCGCGCGTCGGTGACGCCCTCGGCAAGGCGCGCCAGGACCGTCGTCTGCGGCCCGAGGTCGAGGGTCGGGGTGGTGTCGGTCATCCGTGGTTCCTCCTGGTTCGGTCTCCTGCGAAGTAGACCGACGGTGCACGCGGAACTCATCGCCGGGACGCCGTCCGCCCTCAGGAATCGTGACCTGTGGCCGGCCAACCTAAAATGCACATAGGGGTTGTTCCAGGCACCTTCGGTGACAGGTGGTGCGTATGACACGGGACGGCGAGCTGAGACTCCATCTGCAGTGCGAGCTGGACGATCTGTGCCCGGTCGTGTTCCGAAAGCTGACCGACCCCCGGGAAGTGGCCCGCTGGTGGGGCCCGGACGGGTTCAGCACCCCGAGCGTGGAGATCGACCTCCGCCCGGGTGGTGCCTACCGGATAGCGATGCAGCCCCCGGAAGGCGAGCTGTTCTACCTGGTGGGCGAATACATCGACGTCGATCCCCCGGTGGGCCTGTCGTACACCTTCCGCTGGGAGGAGCCCGACCCTGACGACCGGGAGACGGTGGTGACGCTGTCACTGCACGACACCGACATCAGACGGTCCGAACTCACCCTCGACAGGGCCCCTTCGCCACTGAGCGGCGGCTGGCCCTCCACGAGGAAGGCTGGGTCCAGGGTCTCGGCAAGCTCGGGGAAATGCTCGCGTCGCAATGGGATTGATCACCGTCCCCCACGCCGGACCGGTGTTCCCCGGCATGCGGGCGAACCCGGGATGACGACGCGCCCGTGTGACGACGACCGGTGAGGCGGCCACCCGTTCCGAGCGGAACTAAGGCACCCTCCCGATCCGCCGGCACGGTCCTTAGGCCCACAGTGGCCAGGCATGACGCATGAAACGACCCGGCCCCTCGTGCGTGTCCTGCGCGACCGCGACTCCGGGCTCTACCTCTCCGGAGTGGTGATCTCCGGCTTCGGCACCTCCGCGTTGTGGCTGGCCTCCGGCGTGTGGGTCAAGGACCTCACCGGCTCGGACGGCCTGGCCGCGCTGTGCGTGCTCGCCATGTGGCTGCCGACCCTGGCCGGACCGCTGCTGGGCACGCTCGCCGACCGGGGCCGCCGCAAACCGCTGCTGATCGGCCTGAACCTGCTCCTGGGCGCCCTCCTGCTCACCCTCGTGGGCGTCGACGACCCGGGCGACCTGTGGCTGCTGTACGCGGTGCTGTTCGTGTACGGCGCCGCGGGTGTCGTCCATGACGCGGCCGAGTCGGCGCTCGTGGCGACCGCCGTCGACGCGTCCCTGCTCGGCGACTTCAACGGCCTGCGCCTGACGGCCACCGAGGGCATGAAGCTCCTGGCGCCGCTCGCCGGCGCGGGCCTGTACGCGGCGTACGGCGGTGCGAGCGTCGCCCTCCTGGACGCGGCGACGTTCGTCCTGGCCGCGGGCCTGTACGCGCTGCTGCGGGTGCGGGAGGACAAACCCGCGCCGCCCACCGGCAGCCGCCGGGAGCGGACCGCCGAGGGCGCCCGCCACCTGTGGGCGCACCCCGTGCTGCGCCCCTTGGTGCTGGCGGGCGGCGCCACGATGCTGTTCGCCGGCGTGAACGGGGCGGTGGTCTACGCCGTCGTCGACGACCTCGGGCACTTGCCCGCCTACGCCGGTGTGCTGTACGCCGTGCAGGGCGCCGGGTCGGTCGCGGTCGGCCTGCTCTCCGGCACCGCTCTGCGCCGCCTGGGCGAGCGGCGCTTCGCGGCGTACGGCATCGCCCTGCTGGCTGTCGCGGTGGCCCTGCGTGCGGTGCCCTCCGACCCACTGGCGCTGGCGTGCAGCGCGGCGGTCGGTGCGGGGCTGCCCGCGGTGCTGATCGCCGCGCTGACGTCGGTGCAGCGCGAGACGCCGGGCCCGCTGCTGGGCCGGGTCACCGCCACCGCCAACACGCTCGTGTACACGCCGAACGTGGTCGGACTGGCCGCCGGGGCGGCCCTGGTCGAGCTGGTGAGCCACCGGCTGGTGCTGGTGGCCCTGGGCGTGGCCCTGCTGGTGACGGCGGCCCCGCTGTTTCAGAGCCGGGCGAGAGCGGAACGGACGGTCTCCAGGTCGCCGTCGGACGCCAACCCGGCGTGATACAGCCGCAGTTCTGTGGCACCGAGCCGCCGCGCCTCGACCGCGTCGGCGGCGAGGGTGCCGGGGCTGCCGCCCATGCCGGAGACGACGGTGAAGTTGGCCGCGATGACCGCACCCTCCTTGACCTGCCGGGCGAACGGCGTCAGGGTGCCGGTGCCGCCCGCGCAGGGCACGACCACACCGTCCGCGACGGACAGGATGTGCGCCGGGTCGACCCCCGGGTTGGCACCGACGTGGTACGACACCGGGTCCGCGTGCAGCAGCACCTGGAAGCCCTCGGGCGCGACCGCCCGGACCGCCGTCACGGCATCCTCCTGGAGCGTGCGGGCGGTTTCGTCCCGGTACGCGCGCGTGGTGCCGGCGAGCGTCTCGCCGAGGAGCTTCTCGACGCCCGTCCAGCCTCCGTCGGACGGCGTCACCCCCTGCCACACCGGCTCCAGCGCGGTCCGTACGGCGGCGGCCAGCTCGTCGGCGTCCAGGCCGTGCCTGCCGTAGCCCTCCCGGCAGGACGGGCAGAAGCACAGCGCCATCAGGTACTGCCCGGCGTCGCCGAGGCCGACGCCGCCGGTCTTGTCGTGGGCGTGCAGATGTTGCAGGCCGTACCAGCCGAGCGACTCCAGCTCGGTGCCGCGCGCCCCGGGCCGAACGGCCGCCTCCGCCGCAAGGTCGGTCAGGTACGCGCGCGTGGCGGGCTGCGCGATGCAGGGTGCCCAGGGGTAGCGGTCGCCGTAGGCGTTGACGACCGAGGTGTCGGGGTGCTCGGCCCCCAGGCGGGAGTTGTGCGCGAGGACGACCCAGGTGTGCACCTCCAGGCCGGCGCCCGTGAGCGCGTCGGCCGCTGTGCCGAAGGCGTCCCCGGGGGCCCAGTCACCGGCCTGGTAGGGGCGCAGTTCCCGCCCGTCCCAGCGGTCGTCCGCCGGGTACAGCACGGCGGCGTGCTCGGCGGTGACGATGCGGTGGCGCGGGTGGCGGGGGGTGAGCGCGCGCGTGGAGTGGTAGGCGGCGGCGAGCGTCACCTGCTCCACGCCGAGCGCCGCGATCCGCGCGGGCGCCTCCGGGTCCCCGTTGACGTCCCAGGGGTAGACGAATGCCGACGCCTTCACTTGGCCTCCTCAAGCAGCGCGTAGCCACGCTCGATCACTTCGGCGAGCTGCTTGACATGATCCTCGGTCGGCTCGTGCAGCGGGGGCCGCACCTCCCCCACGTCCAGTCCGCGCAGCCGGACGCCGGCCTTGACGAGGGCGACGGCGTAGCCCCGGCCCCGGGCGCGCAGTTCGACGAAGGGGCGGTAGAAGCCGTCCAGCAGCTTCTCCACGGTGCTGTCGTCGCCGCCGCGGAGCGCCTGGTGGAAGGCGAGGGCGATCTCGGGCGCGAAGCAGAACACGGCCGACGAGTAGAGCGTGACGCCGAGGGCGCGGTAGGCGAGCTGGGTCTGTTCGGCGGTCGGCAGGCCGTTGAAGTAGAGGAAGTCGCCGGGGACCTCGGAGCGGACGGCGCTGATGACGCGCTGCATGAGGTCGAGGTCGCCGAGCCCGTCCTTGAGGCCGATGATCCCGTCGGTACGGGCGAATTCGACGACGGTCTCCGGGGTGAAGACGGCGTTGTCGCGCTGGTAGACGATGACGGGCAGGGCGGTCGCGGCGGCGACCTCCCGGTAGTGCCGCAGCAGGCCTTCCTGCCCGGCGACGACGAGGTACGGCGGCATGGCGAGCAGCCCGTCCGCCCCGGCCGCCTCGGCGAGCCGGGCCCAGCGCACGGCGAGCGCGGTGCCGTACCCGGCGCCCGCGACGACCGGCACGCGCCCCTCGGCCGCCTCGACGGCGACCCGTACGCACGCCTCGAACTCCTCGGGCGTGAGCGCGTGGAACTCGCCGGTGCCGCAGCAGGCGAACACGGCGGCGGCTCCGGCCTCGACCCCGCGGCGCACGTGCGTGCGGTAGGTGTCGAGGTCCACGGAGCCGTCGGGGCCGTAGGGGGTGACCGGGAAGAACAGCGGTCCGCTGGGGAGGTTGAGGCGGGCGGCGAGAGGGGCTGACGTCACGAGCTCTCCCGGTTCCATATTCATGTTTGCCGTCTATATTTCTGAACGTCTCCACGCTAAGGTGCCGCCTCGGCGCCGGTCAAGCGCGCGAACCCGCGACGCACCAGCGGATTCACTCCTTCCGCGGCATACTTGACGGGCTCCGCCCCAGATCCTTAGCGTGTCCACGAATATGAATGCCGTGCACTCATGTGCACGGCATGGGAGATTCAAGGAGACCGAGGATGCCCGCTCCCCGCACCGTCCTGCTCACCGGCGCCGCCGGTGGCCTCGGCACCCTGATGCGGGAGCTGCTCCCGGACTACGGCTACGAGCTGCGGCTGCTCGACATGCGGCCCATCGAGGGCGCGCCGGACGCGATCACCGCCGACCTCGCCGACCGGGACGCCGTACGCGAGGCCGTCCGCGGCGTCGACGCGATCATCCACCTCGCGGGCATCTCCCTGGAAGCCCCGTTCGAGAAGATCCTCAAGGCGAACATCGAGGGCACCTACCACCTGTACGAGGCCGCCCGCGAGGAGGGCGTCGGCCGGATCGTCTTCGCCTCCTCCAACCACGCCGTCGGCTACACCCCGCGCCCCCAGGGCGACGACCCCCTGATCCCGGTCGACACCCCCCGCCGCCCGGACACCTTCTACGGCCTGTCCAAGTGCTTCGGCGAGGACCTGGCGCAGCTCTACTGGGACAAGCACGGCCTGGAGACGGTCTCGGTGCGGATCGGCTCCTGCTTCCCCGAGCCGACCAGCGTGCGCATGCTCTCGGTGTGGATGAGCCCCGCCGACGGCGCCCGCCTCTTCCACGCGGCCCTGACCGCCGAGCACGTCGGCCACACCGTCGTCCACGGCTCCTCCGCCAACACCCGGCTGTGGTGGGACCTCGGCACCGCCCGGGCGCTCGGCTACGAGCCGCAGGACGACTCCGAGCCGTGGGCCGAGAAGCTCATCGCCGAGCAGGGCGAGCTGGACCCGGAGAACGAGGCGCACGCCTACCTGGGCGGCCACTTCGTGACGGACCCGCCGATCTGGCCGTACTGACCGGAAAGAGTCGTCGCGAGAGGGCGGCCGGGCAGAGAACGGGCCCGCCCGCCCGGGCATTCGGGCACGGTCCGGATGCGGTCGGGCAGCGCCCTCAGGGGCGCGGGGAACTGCGCGACCAGCCACAACGCACCCGCAGACGTCCGCGACCCCCCTGCCGCACGTCGCGCACGTCCGGGACCGAACGGGCACACCCGGGCAGGAACACTTCCGCAACAGACCTGGTCGCCGCAGAACACCCGCTGTAGAACTTCCCCCATGGCCCGACCGAGGGCCCGAACGGGCAGCACGGCAGGAAGGCAGGTGACGGCCATGACCAGAACCGCGGAAGAACGCCAGCGCGAGATCGTGCTGGCCGCACGGCGCGCCGGCTCTGTGGACGTCACCGCCCTCGCTGCCGAACTGGGCGTGGCCAAGGAGACCGTCCGGCGGGACCTGCGCGTCCTGGAGGACCACGGCCTGCTCCGCCGCACCCATGGCGGCGCCTACCCGGTGGAGAGCGCCGGCTTCGAGACGACGCTCGCCTTCCGCGCCACCAGCCACGTCCCCGAGAAGCGCCGCATCGCGGCAGCCGCGGCCGAACTGCTCGGCGACGCCGAGACCGTCTTCGTCGACGAGGGCTTCACCCCGCAGCTCATCGCCGAGGCACTCCCCCGGGACCGGCCGCTGACCGTGGTCACCGCGTCCCTCCCCGTCGCCGGCGCCCTCGCCGGGACCGACACCGTCTCCGTCCTCCTGCTCGGCGGCCGGGTCCGCTCCGGCACCCTCGCCACCGTCGACCACTGGACGACGAAGATGCTGGCCGGTTTCGTCGTCGACCTGGCGTACATCGGCGCCAACGGCATCTCCCGCGAACACGGCCTCACCACCCCCGACCCGGCTGTCAGCGAGGTCAAGACCCAGGCGATCCGGGCCGCCCGCCGCACGGTCTTCGCGGGCGTGCACACCAAGTTCGGAGCGGTCAGCTTCTGCCGGTTCGCCGAGGTCGGCTCCCTGGAGACGATCGTGACGAGCACGCTCCTGCCCGCCGCCGAGGCCCACCGCTACTCACTGCTCGGACCGCAGGTCATCCGGGTCTGACCACCCACCACCCCTTGTCCCCCCAGGGCGCCTCCATGCCCTGCGATGCCCCTTATCTCCCCATACATCCAGGAGCGATCCATGCGAACCCAGAGCCGACGACGGCCACCGCGAGCCACGCTCGCCGCGGCCGCCGCAGGGACGCTGCTCGCCCCGCTGCTCTCCGGCTGCTGGGTCGGCGCGGGCGGGGCCGGATCCGGCGGCGACGCCATCAACGTCCTGATGGTCAACAACCCCCAGATGGTCGAGCTCCAGAAGCTCACCCGCGCCCACTTCACCAAAGAGACCGGCATCAAGGTCAACTTCACCGTCCTGCCCGAGAACGACGTCCGCGACAAGATCAGCCAGGACTTCGCCAACCAGGCCGGCCAGTACGACGTCGCCACGCTGTCCAACTACGAGATACCGATCTACGCCCGCAACGGCTGGCTGCACGAGATGAACGGCTATGTGGCCAAGGACCCGGCCTACGACGAGCAGGACATCCTGAAGCCGATGCGCCAGTCCCTCACCGGGGACGACGGCAAGCTCTACGGCCAGCCCTTCTACGGCGAGTCGTCGTTCCTGATGTACCGCAAGGACGTGTTCGAGAAGAAGGGCCTGACGATGCCCGCCCACCCCACCTGGCAGCAGGTGGCGGACCTCGCGGCGAAGGCGGACGGCGCCGAACCCGGCATGAAGGGCATCTGCCTGCGCGGCCTGCCCGGCTGGGGCGAGGTGATGGCCCCCCTGACCACCGTCGTGAACACCTTCGGCGGCACCTGGTTCGACAAGGACTGGAAGGCACAGCTCGACTCCCCCGCCTTCGAGAAGGCGACGAAGTTCTACGTCGGCCTGGTCCGCGAACACGGCGAGTCCGGCGCCGCCCAGTCCGGCTTCGCCGAGTGCCTGAACAACATGACCCAGGGCAAGGTCGCCATGTGGTACGACGCCACCTCCGCGGCCGGATCCCTGGAGGCGGCGAACTCCCCGGTCAAGGGCAAGGTCGGCTACGCCCCCGCCCCCGTCGAGAAGACGAAGTCCTCCGGCTGGCTCTACACCTGGGCCTGGGGCATCCAGAAGGCCTCCCGCAACTCCGACGACGCCTGGAAGTTCGTCTCCTGGGCGTCCGGCAAGAAGTACGAACAGCTGGTCGGCGACCAGATCGGCTGGTCCAACGTCCCGGCCGGCAAGCGGGCGTCGACCTACGCCAACGCCGACTACCGCAAGGAGGCCGCCGCCTTCCAGGAGATGACCAAGCAGGCCATCGAAGGCGCCCGCCCGAACGACCCCGGCGTGCAGCCGCGGCCCGCGCCCGGCATCCAGTTCGTCGGCATCCCCGAGTTCACCGACCTCGGCACCAAGGTCTCGCAGGAGATCAGCGCGGCCATCGCCGGACGCCAGTCCGTCGAGTCGGCCCTGAAGAAGTCACAGGAGCTCGCCGAGAAGATCTCAGAGGAGTACGAGGGACGATGACCGCCACGACAACGGCCCCCCTGGCCGCTCCCGAGAGGCACACCCCGGTCCGCCGGCCCTCCGCCCGCCTGCGCGCCTGGGCCACCCGCGCCCCGCTGCTCCCCGCCCTGATCTTCATGATCGTCGTCACCCAGCTGCCCTTCGTGGCCACGCTGGTGATCTCCTTCTTCGACTGGAACTCCCTCTATCCCGACGCCCGCCACTTCACGGGCCTCGACAACTACCAGGAGGTCCTGACCGACGCGGACCTGCGCCAGTCGGTGTGGACGACCGTCCTGCTCACGGTGGCGGTGGTCCTGGCCAGCCTGGTGCTGGGACTCGCTCTCGCCCTGCTGCTGGACCGGAGGTTCCGCGGCCGGGGCATCGTACGGACGCTGCTGATCGCCCCGTTCCTGGTGGTCCCCGTCGCGGCGGCCCTGCTCTGGAAGCACGTGCTCTACAACCCCGAATACGGCCTGTTCAACGGGTTGTTGCACTATGTGGGCGGCCCGCAGCCCGACTGGATCTCCAACACCCCGCTGCTCGCGGTCGAGGCGTCGCTCGTCTGGCAGTGGACGCCGTTCATGATGCTCATCCTGCTGGCCGGCCTCCAGAGCCGCGACCACGAGCAGATCGAGGCGGCCCGGGTCGACGGCGCGAGCGACTGGCAGATCTTCGTCCATCTGACGCTCCCGCACCTGCGCCGCTACCTCGAACTGGGCGCCCTGCTGGGCTCGATCTACATCGTCCAGAACTTCGACGCGGTCTTCACGATCACGTCCGGCGGCCTGGGCACCGCCAACCTCCCCTACACCGTCTACCAGAGCTTCTACCAGGCCCACGAGAACGGCCTCGCCTCGGCAGCGGGCGTCCTGGTGGTCATCGGCTCGATCGTCATCGCGACCTTCGCCCTGCGCGTGGTGTCGTCCCTGTTCCGCGAGGAGGTGTCCCGCGCATGAGCACGAACGCCCTGCGTGTCCGTCGTGTCCGTGGCAAGGGTGCGGGCCTGGGCCTGCTGGCCTGGCTGCTCGGCATCGCGTTCTTCCTGCCCATCGCGTGGATGGCGCTGACGTCCTTCCACTCCGAGCAGGACGCGGCGACCAACCCGCCCTCCTTCGCCGCGGCCCTGACCCTGGACGGCTACCGCGAGTTCTTCGGCGCGGGCGGCGGCGCGAGCCCCTGGCCGGCGCTGATCAACTCCACGGTCGCGTCGGTGGCCTCGACCCTGCTGGTCCTGCTGCTGGCCTTCCCGGCGGCGTACGCGCTGTCGATCAACCGCGTCCGCAAGTGGACGGACGTCCTGTTCTTCTTCCTCTCCACGAAGATGCTGCCGGCGGTCGCGGGCCTGCTCCCGATCTACCTCTTCGCCAAGAACGCCGGGATGCTCGACAACATCTGGCTGCTGGTCATCCTCTACACCTCCATGAACCTGCCGATCGCGGTGTGGATGATGCAGTCGTTCCTCGCCGAGATCCCGGTCGCGGTGATCGAGGCGGCCCGGGTCGACGGGGCGAGGCTGCCGACGATCCTGGCCCGCGTAGTGGCCCCGATCTCACTGCCCGGAATCGCGGCGACAGCCCTGATCTGCTTCATCTTCAGCTGGAACGAACTGCTCTTCGCACGGGTGCTGACCGGCGTGGTCGCCGAGACCGCCCCCGTCTTCCTGACCGGCTTCATCACCAGCCAGGGCCTGTTCCTGGCGAAGGTGTGCGCCGCGTCGCTCGTCATCTCCCTGCCGGTGCTCGCCGCGGGGTTCGCCGCCCAGGACAAGCTCGTCCAGGGCCTGTCGTTGGGAGCCGTCAAATGAAGGCCGCCGTCATCGAGTCCGTGGGCAAGGCCGTCGTCGCCGAGGTCCCGGACCCGACGCCAGGGCCGCGCGAGGTCGTCGTCGAGGTCGCGGCCTGCGGGCTGTGCGGCACGGACCTGCACATCCTCCAGGGCGAGTTCGCCCCGAAGCTGCCGATCGTGCCCGGGCACGAGTTCGCGGGCGAGGTGGTCGGGGTCGGCACCCAGGTCACCGAGGTGTCGGTGGGCGACCGGGTCGCGGTCGACCCGTCCCTGTACTGCTTCGAGTGCCGCTACTGCCGTACCGGCCACAACAACCTCTGCGAACGCTGGGCGGCGATCGGCGTCACGACGGCCGGAGGCGCGGCCACGTACGCGGTCGCCCCGGTGGCGAACTGTGTGAAGCTGCCCGAGCACGTCCGCACGCAGGACGCGGCCCTCGTGGAGCCGCTGTCCTGCGCGGTACGCGGCTACGACGTGCTCCGGTCCCGGCTCGGCGCGCACGTCCTGATCTACGGCTCCGGCACGATGGGCCTGATGATGCTGGAGCTGGCCAAGCGCACGGGTGCGGCGAGCGTGGACGTCGTCGACGTGAACCCGGCCCGCCTGGAGACGGCCCGCCGCCTCGGCGTCTCGGCGTCGGCGGCCAACCCGGACGAACTGGACCGCCCGCAGGGCTGGGACCTGGTCGTCGACGCCACGGGCAACGCGGCGGCGATCCAGGACGGCCTGGACCGGGTGGCGAAGGCCGGCACGTTCCTCCAGTTCGGCGTGGCCGACTACGCGACGCGCGTGACCATCGACCCGTACCGCATCTACAACCAGGAGATCACCATCACGGGCTCGATGGCGGTGCTGCACAGCTTCGAGCGGGCGGCCGAGCTGTTCGCGAACGGAGTCCTGGACCCCGACATCTTCATCAGCGACCGGATCCCGCTGGAGCGGTACCCGGAGGCGCTGGAGCAGTTCGCGGCGGGGGTCGGCCGCAAGATCGTCGTCGTTCCGTAGGGAACGGACCGCTCCGGGGGGCAGGCGAAAACAAGTGGGTCGCCCGCCCCCCGCCCCGTACGCTCGCACGCATGCCACGACCACAGGGATTCGCCTACGAGCAGCACGCGGGCGGAACCGTCCGCATCACCCACCACGGCCGCCCCGCCACCACGCTGAACGGCCCCCGGGCCGAGCAGTTCGTCGCCGAGGTCGAGGCCTGTGACCCCCAGCTCGTCATGGCCCGCTGGACCGGAAACTACAAGCGGGGCAACGAACGCACCGCCCGCGACCACCCCCGCAACCGCCGCTGACCCGAATGGGCCCAAGGTAAGGGAACGGCAAAACCGCCTCGCTCGTTCACCCGGCATGACAGCTATGACCCCCGGCTCGAACATCCCCCTGTCCGCCGCCCGCGTGACGGTGGACGTCGCCGCACCGGTGCGGCTCGACGTATCGGGCCTGCTGCTCACCGCCGACGGCAAGGTGCGCTCCGACGACGACTTCATCTTCTACAACCAGCCGTCGGGCCCGGGCGTGACGTACCGCTCGGGCGGCGGCACCACGCCCGACGCGATCGTGGTAGACACGACGGCCGTGCCCCCCGGCATCGAGAAGATCGTCGTCACGGCGAGCCCGGACGCCGCGGGCCAGACCTTCCGGGGCATCGAACCGACGGCCACGATCCGCAACGCGGACGACAGCTCCGTCCTGGCCTCGTTCACGCCCCCGCAGCTCGGTGACGAGACGGCCCTGGTGATCGTGGAGATCTACCGGCGCAACGGCCAGTGGAAGGCCCGAGCCGTCGGCCAGGGATACGCCAACGGCCTCGCCGGCATCGCCACGGACTTCGGTGTCACGGTGGAGGAACCGGCCGCGGCGGCCCCGGCCCAGCCGGTGACCCCGCCGCCGGCCCCGGCGCAGCCGCCTGCCCCGCCCGTCACCACGCCCGCGGCGCCCCCGGCTCCGGCCGCTCCGCCGCCGCCCGCGCCCGGCTCGGGCAAGATCAACCTCGACAAGGGCCGCGTCAGCCTCCAGAAGAACCAGACCGTCTCCCTGATCAAGGGCGGCCGCCCGCTGCTCTCCCAGGTCCAGATGGGCCTCGGCTGGGAGCCGGCCTACCGCGGCAAGGACATCGACCTGGACGCCTCGGTCATCGCCTACGGGCCGCAGCGCAACCACATCGACAGCTGCTACTTCGGCAAGCTGCAGATCGTGGGCGGCGCCATCCGGCACTCCGGCGACAACCTCACGGGCGAGGGCGGTGGCGACGACGAGGTCATCACGGTCGACCTCGGCCGCCTCCCCCAGGAGGTCACCGGCCTGGTCTTCACGGTCAACTCCTTCTCCGGCCAGAAGTTCACCGAGGTCGCCAAGGCCTACTGCCGCCTCCTGGACGCCACCACCGGCGAGGAGCTGGTTCGTTTCGACCTCACCAGCGCCGAGCCGCAGACCGGCGTGATGATGGCCAAGCTGATCCGCCAGTTCTCCGGCGAGTGGGAGATGACGGCGATCGGCGACTTCGTGAAGTCCCGCACGGTCAGGGGAATGGTGAAGCCGGCCGCGCAGGCGCTGTAACGGCACCCCGCCCCGGCTCCGGGACGCCCCCTGCCCGAGGGGGCGTCCGGCCGTCCCGGCGGCCGGGGGTCACGGCCCCGGCACTCGGCCACCAGACCTCAAGGCCTCCGCCGCCGGCCCGGGCGCGGGCGACCGACCCGACGCCCAGCCTGCCGGAGGCGCCGCCGCATCCCGCTGTGCCGCCGCCTCAGCCCTCACGGTCACGGCCACCCGGCGGCAACGGCCGCAACCCCTCCGTCAGCAACGCCAGATACCGCCGCATGTGCCTGCCCTCCCCGTCCGCCAGCTCCGAGGCCGTCGCCACGCCGTGGGCCAGCCGGAGCACCTCGACCGGCTCGACGTCGCCGCGCAGCGTCCCCTCCCGCTGAGCTGCGCGGACCAGCCGGGCCGCCGCGCTGTTCACCGCGTCGCCGCAGGCCGTGGCCATGGCCGAGTCGCCGTCGGTGACGGCCGGGCCGAGGAGGGCCTTCAGACCGCGCATCCGGATCAGCCCGGCACCGAGTTCGTACAGCCACTCCCCGAGCGCCTCGCCCGGCGGCAGCCCGGCCGCGAGTTCGTCGGCCCGCGCCGCCATCGCCTCGATCCGGTCCAGATAGGCGGCCTCCAGCAGGTCCTGCCGGGTCGGGAAGTGCCGGTACAGCGTGCCCGAGCCGACCCCGGCCCGCTTGGCGATGTCGTCGAGCGACGCGCCCTCCCCGTGCTCGGCGAAGGCCTCCACGGCCACCTTCAGCAACCGCTCGTAATTACGCCGAGCATCCGCCCGCATGGGCCTGACCTGCGCCATGCAGCCACTCCTCACCAACCGGGGACTCACGGACCGGGGACCCTCTCCGCACCTTATCGAGATCGGCCGACGGGCCCGGGCCCGTACACCCGCCGCCTCACATCTTCATCGCCCCCGCAGCCAGATCCCGCAGGAAGTGCCGCGCCCCGAAGAGGATGTGGAGGCGTCCGAAAACCGGTGTCGAGGGAACTGCGCGGAACGATCTGGCGGACCCACGCCCGGACGGTCGGACGAGGTCGGGCGGAGGCGAGGTCAGGCGGAGGCGCGCACCACCAGCTCGGGCACCACCCACGCGTCCGCGCCCCGCAGCGGCTCCTCACCCGCGCGCAGCCGGGCCACCTGCTCCACGGCCAGCCGTCCCAGCCGCCGCTTGTCGATGTGCAGGGTGGTCAGGGCGGGGTCCACCAGCTCGCCCAGGGAGAGACCGTCGAAGCCCAGCACCGCCAGATCGTCGGGGACGCTCCGGCCACGGCGCCGGGCGGTGCGCATCGCGCCGACCGCGATCAGGTCGTTGAAGCCGAAGACCGCGGTGATCTCGGGCCGCTCCGCCAGCAGCCGTTCCATGCCGGCCTCGCCGCCGGTCACGCTGTGCTCGGGGCACACCACGACCCAGTCCTCGTCGACCGGCAGTCCGAGCCGCCGCACCTGCTCCAGGAAGGCCAGCCTGCGGGGGCCGGGGCCGTGCACGCCGTCCAGCATGCCGATCCTGCGGTGCCCCGCGCGGAACAGGTGGTTCATGCCCTGCTCGACTCCGGTGGCGGCGTCGATGCCCACGGCCGCGAACCGGGTCTGCTGCGGGCCCCGTTCCAGCAGCACCAGCGGCACGCCTCCGAGGTGCCGGGTGAGGACGTCGTCCGGGTCCTTGAAGTAGCCCACCACCGCGTCCGCCTGGTGGGAGAGCACGTCGAGCGCCTGCCGCTCCCTGGCCTCGTCGATACGGGAGTCCCACACGACCACCTGCCAGCCGCGCTGCTCGGCCGCCTCCAGCACTCCGGCGGCCACCTCGGGGAAGAAGGGGTTCCGCAGGTCCGGGATGACCAGGCCCGCCGTCACCGCCCCCTTCTGGACGAGTCCGCGCGCGAAACGGCTGGGCCGGTAGTCCAGGAGCCGGGCCGCCTCCAGGACCCGTTCCTTGGTGGCCGGGTCGATCTCACCCTTGTCGTTGACCGCCCGGGAGACCGTCTGCCGTGACACGCCGGCCAGTCGTGCGACGTCATGGATCGTGGCCCGGCGCCGGGCACCACCGGGCCGCTCGGCACCCGGCTCCGCCCGCTGATTGTCGGTCCACACGCTGAGCACTTTATCCGGCGGCGGACGCCGCCCGGCAGGGCGGCAGCGCGGCCCCTCAGTCGTCGAGCTCGGTGAAGAGCGTCAGCTGGAGGGCGCCCGGGGCTTCGAGCCGGGAGTTCAGGGAGTTCCAGGGGGTGCGCGTGGGCTCGGCGACCACCTCGGCCCCGGCGGCGGCCAGCTTCGCCGTGACGGCGACGGAGTCGTCCACCTGGAAGGCGACCCGGATGTGCCCGGCGACCCGCCGCCCCACCTCGACCTCGTCGATGAAGGCGGCGTGGTTCGGGTCGGTCAGCTCCAGGGTGGCCCGCCCGGCGTCGAGGATCGTCACCCGCCCGTCCTGAGACGCGAACGCGCCCTGCTCGGTGAGGCCGAGCACGTCCCGGTAGAAGTGCAGCGCGGCGTCGTAGTCGTCCGCGGTCACGACCAGGCGGAGTTCCCGTACGGCTGGTTCGTCGGGCATGAAGGCTCCTTCAGGGCTCGGGTAACCGCTGACAACCCGGGGGACGGCCGGTTGATTCCTGTGCGCGGCCGGGCCCGACGCGGCAGCCGCCCTGTCAGAACAGCGCGCTGTACGCGTTCAGCGCAGGCTGTCCGCCCAGGTGGGCGTAGAGCACCGTGGAGTCGCGGCCGATCTCGCCCCGCGAGACCAGGTCGATCATCCCGGCCATGGACTTCCCCTCGTACACGGGGTCGGTGACCATCCCCTCCGTCCGGGCCGCGAGCCGCATCGCCGCCAGCGTGGTCTCGTCGGGGATGCCGTACGTGCCCGCGTGGTACCGCTCGTCGAGTTCGACGTCGGACTCGGTCACCTCACGCTTGACGCCGATCAGCTGCCCGGTGCGGTGCGCGATCCGGGCGATCTGGCCGCGGGTCGCGGCGGGTTTCGCCGAGGCGTCGATGCCGAGCACGCGCCGGGGCCGCCCGCCCGCCTCCTCCAGCGCGGCGAACCCGGCGACCATGCCGGCCTGGGTGGAGCCGGTCACCGAGCACACGACCACGGTGTCGAAGAAGACACCCAGCGCACGCTCCTGCTCGGCGACCTCGTACGCCCACCCGGCGAAACCCAGGCCGCCGAGCGGATGGTCGGAGGCCCCCGCCGGGATGGCGTAGGGCTTGCCGCCCGCCTCCTCGACTTTCCTGAGCGCCTGCTCCCAGCTCTCCTTGAACCCGATCCCGAACCCGGCCTTCACCAGCCGTACGTCGGCCCCGGCGAGGCGGCTGATCAGGATGTTGCCGACCTTGTCGTACACGGCGTCCGGCCAGTCCACCCAACTCTCCTGCACGAGGACGCACTTGAGCCCGGCCCGGGCGGCGACCGCCGCGACCTGGCGGGTGTGGTTGGACTGCACCCCGCCGATCGACACGAGCGTGTCGCAGCCCTGGGCGAGCGCGTCGGCGACCAGGTACTCCAGCTTGCGCGTCTTGTTCCCGCCGTAGGCGACACCGGAGTTGCAGTCCTCCCGCTTGGCCCAGAGGGACGCACCGCCGAGGTGCGCGGTCAGCCGCTCCAGGGGGTGGACGGGCGAGGGCCCGAAGAGCAGGGGGTAACGCTCGTACGAGGAAAGGGACATGGGTCCTCCCGGGTCGGTGTCGGTCCGCCTCAGTCGGCGAGCTCTTCGAGCCCCCGCCAGATTTCCGCCGTGACGCGGACCGCCTCGACCACGTCACCGGCCGCGCAGGCCTCGATCAGCCGCTCGTGCAGCCCGGCCGAACGGCAGCTGCCGCCCTCGCCGAAGCGCCGTCGCTCCAGGCGGCGGATGAGCGGGGTGTAGCGGGCTACGGTCGCGGCCGCCGCGCGGTTGCCGCTCACCCGGACGAGGACGTCGTGCAGCGCGTCGTCGGCACGCAGGGCCCCGTCCACGTCTCCGGTGCCGACGGCGGCGGCGAAGTGCTCGTTGGCGGCGCGCATCGCCTCGATGTCCGCGGCACCCAGCCGGGGCACGGCGACCCGCGTCACCAGCTCGTGCATGGCACCGACCACGGCGGCGGCGTCCCGGACGTCCGAGGCCACGAGCGGGGTCACCCGGGTGTAGCTCTGCGGCTTGCTCTCCAGCAGCCCCTCGTCCACGAGCCGGGAGAACGCCTCCCGCACCGGCGCCCGGGACAGCCCCAGCCGCTCCGCGAGCTCGGCGTCCCGCACCACCGCACCGGGTTCGATCTCCCCGGCCACGATGGCGTCCCGGATGGCCGCGTACGCCCGGTCCCTGAGCAGGGTGCGGGGGACGGGCCGGATGGCCTCCACGAATTGAAATGTTAGATGTCAGGACGAGGGCCGACAAGAGGTGTGCCCCCAGGGCCGGTCAGGACCGTGGCCCGCACTCCCCAGGCGGTGCGGGCCACGGTCTCTCTTGCCGCCCAGGGCCAGCCGGCGTCCCGGGAGGCCTGGATCAGCGGAACCATCCGGAAAGGCCGCGTCCGAGAGGCCTGCGAACGTGTGCCGATTGCCCTTCCCCGACGGGCCGTGGCCCGCCCGGTGTCCGGCGGGGTGCCAGGTGTGGACCGGCACGTCGGCCGGGACGTGCTTCCGGTGGTGCCGGCGCACCTTGCTTCGCCGTGACCCGGCGTTCTAGATCCGCTGCCGCTTCCAGGGACCAGTGATGGCGAGCAGAATGCCGGGCGTCTGGATGCTGGCGAAAAGGGTCCGGCCGTCGGGTGAGAAGGTGACACCGGCGAACTCGCTGTACTCCGGCTCCTCCTCGGTGCCGATGTTCAGCTCGTTGCGGGCGATCGGGTAGGTCCGGCCGCTGTCGGTGGCGCCGAACAGGTGCTGCACGCCCTCGCCGTCCTCGGCGATGACGAGGCCGCCGTACGGGGAGACGGTGATGTTGTCGGGGCCGTCGAAGGCGCCGTCCTCGGAGGGGTCGGGGTTCACGCCGAGCAGGACCTTCAACGTCAGCGTCCGGCGCTTGGGGTCGTAGAACCAGACCTGGCCGTCGTGCTGGACGGGGCTCTCCTCACGGGCGTACGAGGAGACGATGTAGGCACCGCCGTCGCCCCACCACATGCCCTCCAGCTTGCGGGCGCGTGTGACCTCGCCGTCGGCGAACTGCTTGCGCACGGGGGTCGTCCGTGCGTCGCGGTCGGGCACGTCCACCCAGTCGACGCCGTAGACGGTGCCGATCTTCGTGGCGCGGGACAGGTCGTCGACGAACTTCCCGCCGGAGTCGAAGCACTTGGGCGCCTGGAGGACACCGGCGTCGTCGGCGAGCTTGCGGAACTTTCCGGGGCCGTACTCGAAGCCCTTGGGCGGGGTCCAGCGGTAGAAGAGGCCGTTGGGGCCGGCGGCGTCCTCGGTGAGGTAGGCGTGGCCGCGCTTGGGGTCGATGACCACGGCCTCGTGGTCGTAGCGGCCGAAGAACTTCAGCGGCTTGGGGCCGCGGTTGGCGCGCCGGTCGCAGGGGTCGACCTCGAAGACGTAGCCGTGGTCCTTGGTCATGCCGTTGACGCCGGCCCGGTCGGAGTTCTCCTCGCAGGTGAGCCAGGTGCCCCAGGGGGTGCGGCCGCCCGCGCAGTTGGTGGAGGTACCGGCGATGCCCACCCACTCGGCGACCCGTCCGTCGGGGCGCACCTCGACGACCGTGCAGCCGCCGGCCGCCGCCGGGTCGTAGACGAGGCCCTCGGTGAGCGGCACCGGGTACTTCCACTTGGCGCGCGGGCCCTTCAGCTCGTGGTTGTTGACGAGCAGGGTGGTGCCGCGGGGACCGTCGAAGGTGGCGGTGCCGTCGTGGTTGGACGGCGTGAACTCACCGGACTCCAGCTTGGTCTTGCCGCTGTACGTGATGATCCGGTACGTGAAGCCGGCGGGCAGGGCGAGGATGCCCTTGGGGTCGGGGACGAGCGGTCCGTAGCCGACTCCGTGCCGGGCGTCCGCCGCCTCGTCCCCCGTGCTCTCGGTGTCGTAGGACGCGAGGGCGTTCGGTGCCGTGGCGAGGGCGCCGACACTGCCCGCCAGCGCGACACCGGCACCGGTGATCGCGGAGGTTCTGGCGAAGTCCCTGCGGGTGAGCGACATGGTGTCTCCTGTGACGGTGGATGTGCCGTGGAGGGCGGCGGACCTCGTTCGGCAACACCGTCCCGTTCATCCATGAACGCCGGTTGAACAACGCCCCAGGGGCGCGGGGAACTGCGCGCCAAGCCACGACGGCGCCGCAGTCACAGAACAGGATCAACCACCCTGTTGCGACCGCGCCTTGAACGCGGCCTTCCGCGCCTCCTTCGCAACCCTCTTGTCGGGATGCAACCGCCCCATCGCCTCCAGCACATCAGCAGTAGCGGGATGCTCAACCCGCCACACCGCCTCGAAGAACCCGCCGTGCTGCCGCGCAAGCCCCTCGACCAACGCCCGCAACTCCTCGGAATTACCCTCCGCCGCCAGCTGCGCAGCCACCGTATCGATGGTCAGCCAATAGACCATCGCCTCCGACGGCGCAGGCACATCAGCCGCACCATGCTCGGTGAGCCAGACACGCGCGAGGCCACCCAACTCGGCATCATCGAGCACCTCCCGCAACGCCGGCTCGGCCGAAGCACCCACCAGCGACAAGGCCTGCTGGCACCGCAACCGCCGCAGCGGCGCCCCGGCATCCGCGCCCCGGGCCGCCGCCAGCAACTCCCGTGCGGCGGCGAGCGATTCGCGCCGCTCCAGCCACTGCTCGGTCTCGGCCTGCGCAGCACCCGGCGGGAAGGCCGCCGTGCCGTCGAGCAGCGCGTCGGCTCCCTTGTCCGCGAGGTCCCCGACGGCCGGCGCCTCGAACCCGGCCTCCAGCAGCCGGGCCCGCAGGCCGTAGAGCCCGAGCGGGGTGAGCCGGACCATGCCGTAGCGGGAGACGTCGGTGTCGTCGACGGGTGCCGCGGGCTCCTCGTCGGCATCGGCCATGAGGGCCTCGTCCACGGGCTGGTACGCCACGAGCCCCACCGGCTCCAGCATCCGGAACTGGCCGTCCAGCCGCATCATCGCGTCGGACACCTGCTCCAGGACGTCGTTGGTCGGCTCGCCCATGTCGCTGGGCACGATCACCGACGCGGCCAGCGCGGGCAGCGGCACGGGGGCTTCGGCGGGCGTGTCCTCGCCCGCGGTCAGCAGGTAGAGGTTGCCGAGCACGCCGTCGAGGAACTCGGCCTCGGCCTCCGGGTCCCAGTCGAGGGCGGAGAGGTCGACCTCGCCGTCCTCGGCCACGAGCCCGTCCAGGTCGGGCACGCTCGCGTCGGCGAGCACCGTCTCCAGGGCCGCGAGCCACACCGCGAGCACGTCCTGCGGCGAGCCGCCGGTGAGCAGCGCGAGGTCCTCGCCCGCGGTGACGGTGCCCTCCTCCTCGTCGGCGATCTCGACGAGCCCGGTGTCCACGGCCACCCGCCACGCCTCGCTGGCGTCGGCGGCGGCGTCGTCCCCGCTCAGCCCGAGCACCTCGGCGGCCGCGGGCAACTGCTCGTCGACGAGCCCGCCCCCGGCGTCGACCCGGGTCTCCGGCCCGGCCCAGCGGGCCAGCCGGGCGGCCCGGGACAGCAACGGCGTGGACAGCGCGTCGCGCGCCAGCTCCGCTTCGGAAGTCAGCCGCACCGGCGGCAGGGGGGAGCTGTCTGACATCGGCTGTTTCTCCTAGGGCGCCTCATACGACTCAGCCGCTCAGCCTAGACGGATTTACACCCATGCCGCCTACTTCATGTCCCCGTCAGGAGTTGTACATGGCCGAAACCTTGACAAGTGGCCTGAGCAGGCTGGAGATTGACGCGCGTAGAAGTCGGCGGACACTTGTTCACCGGGTCGGCCCCACAGACCCACCCGTCCACCGTCGTCTACGCGCGTCACACCGCCCGCCCCACAGGTAGCGGCAGACAGTCCACGCTCCACCCTCGTCCCGGCGCCCTGTCACGTCCCCGGAGGGATTCCCGTTGCCGAGCAAGTCGTCCGCGCGCCTCGCCGCGCTCACCGTCGCCGCCGTGTGCTCCGCGGCATCCACGATCGTCCTCACCGCCCCCGCACACGCGGACTCGGTCCGCATCCACGACATCCAGGGCAGCACCCGGATATCGCCGTTCGCCGGCAAGCAGGTCACGGACGTGACCGGAATCGTCACCGGCATCCGGACCTACGGCTCGTCCCGCGGCTTCTGGATCCAGGACCCGAGCCCGGACGCCGACCCCGCGACCAGTGAGGGCGTCTTCGTCTTCACCAGCTCGACGCCGAAGGGGGTCGCCGTCGGCGACGCCGTCACGGTCAGCGGCACCGTCTCGGAGTACGTCCCCGGTGGCACCGCCTCCGGCAACCAGTCCCTGACGGAGATCACCAAGCCGACGACCACGGTCGTCTCCAGCGGCAACCAGCTGCCCGCCGCCACGACGATCGACGCGAAGTCGGTCCCCGCCGCCTACGCGCCGGCCGGCGACACCACGGCGAACGGCTCGATCAACGCCCTCCCCCTCAAGCCCTCGGCGTACGCCCTGGACCACTACGAGGCACTGGAGGGCATGACCGTCCGCGTCACCGACACCCGTGTCGTGGGCGCCACCGACCCGTACACCGAACTCTGGGTGACGGTGAAGCCGCACGAGAACCGCAACCGCCACGGCGGCACGGTCTACGGCTCCTACGACGCCCAGAACACCGGCCGGCTCCAGATCCAGTCCCTCGGCTCGACGGCCGACTTCCCGAAGGCGAACGTCGGCGACACCCTCACCGGCACGACGGCGGGCCCGCTCGACTACAACCAGTTCGGCGGCTACACCCTGGTCGCGAGCGAACTCGGCACGCTCAGGTCCGCGGGCCTGAAGCGCGAGACGACGAGCAAGCAGCGCTCCTCGGAACTCGCGGTCGCCACCTACAACGTCGAGAACCTCGACCCGGCCGACGACACCTTCGCCGAGCACGCCTCCGCGATCGTGAACAACCTGAAGTCGCCGGACATCGTGTCCCTGGAGGAGATCCAGGACAACAACGGCGCGAAGAACGACGGTACGGTCGCCGCCGACCAGACCATGACGAAGCTGATCGACGCGATCGTCGCGGCCGGCGGCCCGAGGTACGACTGGCGCTCGATCGACCCGGCCGACGGCGCCGACGGCGGTGAGCCCGGGGGCAACATCCGCCAGGCGTTCCTCTTCAACCCGGAGCGGGTCTCCTTCACGGACCGCGCGGGCGGCGACGCCACGACGGCGACGGACGTGACGAAGATCCGGGGCAAGGCGCACCTGACGCTCAGCCCCGGCCGCATCGCCCCCGCCGACGAGGCCTGGAAGAACAGCCGCAAGCCGCTGGCCGGCGAGTTCGTCTTCCGCGGCCGCACGGTCTTCGTGATCGCCAACCACTTCAACTCCAAGGGCGGCGACCAGGGCCTGACCTCCCAGTACCAGCCACCGGCCCGCAGCTCCGAGACCCAGCGCCACCAGCAGGCCGCGCTGGTGAACGCCTTCGTCAAGGACATCCTCGACACCCAGAAGAACGCGGACGTCATCGCCCTGGGCGACATCAACGACTTCGAGTTCTCGCAGACCACGAAGCTCCTCGAAGGCCGCGGCGAACTCTGGTCGGCCGTCAAGTCGCTGCCCGGGAACGAGCGTTACTCGTACGTCTACCAGGGCAACAGCCAGGTCCTCGACCAGATCCTGATCAGCCCGTCGATCCGCCGCGACTGCGACTTCGAGTACGACAGCGTGCACGTCAACGCGGAGTTCAACGACCAGATCAGCGACCACGACCCGCAGGTCCTGCGCTTCCGTCCGTAAGCCCCCGGCCAGGGGCCGGCTGCACCATGGGTCCAGCCGGCCCCACGGCACACGGGCACGAGCCCCAGGGCATGCCGACTGCCGGGTCCGGGGCGCTGCGCGACCCGGCGCTTGCGGTCTGCGGCAGCTGAGCCGAGACGCGCCCGCACCGGCCTACGGCGAGGAGGCGCGGCCGCGACCCACCCCCGGGCATAGGCACGAGCGGCGCGGCACCACCCCGCTCAGCGATGCCAGAGCGACCCGTGACGCCGGTGAGTCACCTGCTGCCGGCGCCGCAGCACCTCGACAGCCACCACCGCAGCCCCCGCAGCCGCCCCGGCCACCAGGACCGGCCTCGGATGCCGCATCCCCGCCCGGACAACACCACGCACCGGCCGAGGCCCCACATGCGTCGCCTTGTCGTGCACCGTATGCCCGGCCTGCGCGGCGCTGCTCCGCAGCTGCACCGTCATCGCCCCGGCCTTGTCCCGCAGATCGGCCGCCCGCGCCCGCGCACGCCCCTTCACATCGGCCTTCCCCGCCAGCTCTTCCACCGTGTCCCCGAGTTCACCACGGGTCCGCTCGATCTGCTGCCGCAGCTCATCGGGCCCCTTGGCCCCACCCGTCGCATCCGTCATCGATGTGCCCTTTCCCTGATCTCCTCCACGTCCGCCCTGACACTGCCGAGGGCCTCCTCAGGCGTGGGAGGCGTGGCCCGGCGCAACTGCGCCCGGCCGGCAGCGCCCAGCACGGCCGCGATCACGAACAGCACCCCCGTCACGATGAGCGCCGCGGCCCAGACGGGCAGCACCAGCGAGAGGGCGGCGATCCCCGTCCCGGCCAGCGCGAGCAGCCCGGCGTAGGCGACGGCACCCGCCGCGCCGAGCAGCCCACCGCCACGCCCCGCGCGCCGGCCCTTCTCGGCCAGCTCTTCCTTGGCCAGAGCAACTTCCTGCCGCACGAGCCGGGAGAGCTGCTCCGTGGCCTGTGAGACGAGCTCGCCCACGGAGTGGCGCTCGTCGTGCACGGCCCGATGATCGATGGTCCCGGTCACGGTGTTCCGCCTCCTCTCGAAGTAGGAACCCCCGAGTACCCGGCCCACCCTGCCGCTATCCCTTCAACCCGGCCCGGCCACCACCCCGGCTGTCCGGCCTCGCGCCCCCTCCAGCCCGGCCCCCCCTCCCCGCC
>NZ_WWIQ01000060.1:0-19563 GCF_009862985.1 Streptomyces sp. SID5464
ATCAGTTAGCCACACCTCCGACCCAGCCACGGTGAGGAGTGAACTCTGGGAAGTCCTCCACCGCGCGATCCTCGACAACTCAAAGGAGGCCGTGCGGCTTCGGACTGAGATCTTCGTCGACATCTTGGCCCAACTGGCCGAGGGCGGTCCTGACGAGCAAATGCAAACGGCAGCGCAGCACCTCCGCGACCGGATCGCTCAGGCTCCCCGCTAGATGATTTATTCCAAGGGGTCAGTGATCGGGTCACACTTGGCCTGACGGCGGGATAAGGAAGCAACGCTAAGGTCCAGTTTCCCCCCGGGGCTCCTGATCGGCATGTCCGGGCCGAGGCGGGCCGAGGTGATCTGGACGTAGATCAGGTGGTGACCTTGCGCCACGGAGCGGCCGGGTCCGCCAGCGTGTCGAGAATCAGCTCGCACCAGGTCACGGCGGCGTTGACCGTCAGGCGGGCGTGGCGGACCCCTAGGCCGCTCGGGGCGCTCGCCTGGCCGTGTCCGCTGCCGAAGCCCTGGTTGCGCAGCTCGGCCACGCCGACGGCGATGTTGATCGCGCCGGACAGGACCTTCCTGATCGCTTTGCTTCCGTCGGGGCCTGCCGGCGCCGAGGCGGCATCGAGTTTCAGCGACTTCTGCACGGTGTTGATGAGGGAGGGCAGGGCCGCGTTGCTGTCGATCTCGATGGCCAACTCCCGGAGGGCGGTTTTCGCAGTCGCCTCGATGAGCTGCTTGGCCGCCCCGATCGCACCTGACGGGTCCGTTGTCAGGTCTCGCCGGATGCGCTCCAACTCGATCGTGATGCCGGAGGGGTCGCTCAGGTTGCTGAGGTCACGGGCCAGAACAGGCGGCGCCGCCCACGAGATCTTGCCGCTCTGGTCAAGCGAGAAGCCGTCCCTCTCCAGGCGAACGCGGATGTTCTCCAGCCACGTAGGGGTGTCCTGCTGCCCGGGGTCCCGGTAGGCACGGATGAAGTCCTCGAAGACGAGAAGAGCCCGCCGGACGTGGTCGGGGTCAGACCAGTCCACGCCTTCGGCATAGAGCATGAACTCGGTCCGCCGCTGACCTGAGTCCTGGTACTTCAACTGTTCAGGCGGGATGGGCGCGAATCCGTGATCCTCCCACAGCTCGGCCACGATCCGGAGCGTGAGGTCCGTGGCCAGAGCGCGGAAGGCGTTGCGGGTCGCGGGACTCACCAGCTCCCGGCGGGCAGTGACGGTCATGGACTGAAGATACGAGCGGATCCTGACAGCGTCATGACCTTTTACGACAACGTCTTTATCCGCGCTGAGCCGCCTGCGCGAGGTCTGTCTTCACACGGCGGAGCATCAGCAGAGCCTCAGGTTAAGGATCTCGGCGCACTCTAGGCCCCCTGCCCGCCGAGCATGTGGGCCCGCGGTACGCCTTCTGGCGCTCCCCAAAGTCAAAGCGATGTCTCCTAGTCAGCGGGTGCTGAGCTTGTCCCCACCGCGCTCGTTCTCGTGCACGTACTCGATCAATCCCCACTCAGGGTCGTAATCGGGGTGGTCGGCGTATGCCCAAACGAGTCTCTCGATCACCGGACTACGGAGAAACTCGGGAACAGCAGCGATCAAGTGCACGGCCCCCTTCTTCAAGACGGGTAGGCTCCTGGCATCCGCTTCCGCCTTCAATGCCGTCCCAAAGTTGCCCTCCACCCACGCCACGAGCTGGCGCTTGGCCTCGACGTCGGCGAGGACGCGGGCCTGCAACGTTTTCAGGTCCTGGCTCTTGCCGGGCTTCACTGCGCGAGCAGCCTTCTCGTCCTCGCGAAGCCGGGCCTTGAGGAACTGCATCGCGCCGTCGAAATTTCTCATCGCCTTGCCCCCCCTTGTTGGTGCGCTGATGGGTCATCATCCACCAGGCTGGTCGGTCCGCGCCGCGCCATGGCCCCCAGCGCCACTCGCGACGACCTTGCCACGATGCGCCGCCGCATCTCCGCGAGCATCTCAAGTGAGACGACTGCGGACGCCGAGGCATCCTGAGCTGGCCGTCGCTCCACCGTTTTCTCGACGAGGGTCTTCGGGGGTGGCCGGGACCGGGCCCGCCTCGGCCTTTTAAGCTTGGAGGTGCTCGTACAGGGCCATCTCGTCACCCCCCACCACGAGGGCCCTCCAGACCGCGTCAGCGTCCGCCGGGAGGAGTTCGCTGCCAGGAACTCGTCCCGCTTCGGGGAGGCCGCGCCGGCTCAGGACACGCCTCTCAGTCGGCCGCCCCGTGATCTGGTCCTCCGTCTCGCGGGGACGGCCGTGGCTTCCTCTCAGGCGCCCGGACGAATCCTGTTCTGGGTGAGACGGTCAATGACCTGAGTGGGAAGACACCCGTGTTCCGTCATCACCGATCGAACGTGCTGTCGCAGTGTCTGCTCTGCCTGGATTCCTGCCGCGCTGGTAAGTAGATCGCGCCAAACGATGGAGACGTCACCGGCGACCTGTTCGATGGTCTCGGTCGAGGCGAGGTAGACGTTGGCGTTCGCAGCCGGGGCGTGCTGCGGATCGACGGTGAGCCGGTCCGACACGATAATCGCCGGACTACCGGCGGGTGGGTGAACCATGGAACGATCCGCCGCCAACTGATCCTGGCTGTGAGTGCCAGCGACCAGGCAGAAGGAATGCATCAGGATGACGCGCAGCTGCTACGCCGCCGGATGCATGGGCGCCGGGCTGGGGGCCGCCGGTGCCGCAGCCCGGCCGGAGCTGGGCCGAACTGGTCGGCGGCCCGCTGGATCGGATCCCACGTATCGCAGCCAGGGACCTGGTGCAACCCAGATGTGAACACGCTGTTCTCTTCGCTACTGTCTGTCGCGGTGGCGCCCCGGGGGTGGGAGGCCCCGTTAGCGCCGGATTCCTCAGGGGGCTCATATGGTGATCGACTTCTCTTCCTTCGGATCGGGTTCCGCCCCGACGCCCACCGACCCCCGGGTGCTTTTTGACGCGCTGCCCGGGCGTGCTGCCCAGTACGAGTTCCTGCGTGACCCGCAGGGACAGGTACTCCAGGCGTGGTACGACCGGCGCTCGGAGAAGGACCTGGTCGTCAAGCTCAATACGGGCGGCGGCAAGACTCTGGTGGGGCTTCTGATCTGTCAGTCGAGTCTGAACGAGAGCGCCGGCCCGGTGCTGTATCTGGCCCCGGACCCCTATCTCGCCTCGCAGGCGATGGAGCAGGCCGTGGACCTCGGGCTGGAGGTGACCTCGGATCCCAAGTCCACCCGCTTCGCGAGCGGTGAGGCGATCTGCGTGCTCAGCCTACACCGGTTCGTCAACGGCAAGAGCGTCTTCGGGCTCCAGGGGGACGGACGCCCTGTCACCGACGTCGGCACGATCGTCGTCGACGACGCGCACGCGGCGCTGGCGACCGTGCGAGAGAAGTTCACCCTGTCGCTGTCGAGAGCCCGGCATGCCGAGGCGTTCACCGCACTGTTGGAGCTGTTCACCGATGACCTGCTCCAGCAGTCGGAGATCACCTACCTGGGCCTGACAACGCAGGACCCCTCGGCGGTCGCGCAGGTACCGTTCTGGGCCTGGACCCGCCGCATCAGTGACGTCAGCGCGATTCTGAACGGTTTGCGGGACGATGAGGACCTTCAGTGGTCCTGGCCCCTGGTCAAGGATGTACTGCCTGTCTGCCGAGCCGTCTTCACCGGAGAGGGGCTGGAAGTCCAACCGCCGTACCCGCCGATCGGCAAGATTGCCAGCTTCGCGCGGGCGAGGCGCCGGGTCCACCTGACCGCGACTCTGGCCGACGACAGCATCTTGGTCACCGACTTCGCGGCCGACCCGGCCACCGTGGGGACTCCGATCACCCCGGCGAGCGCCGGCTATCTCGGGGATCGCCTCATCCTCGCCCCCCAGGACATCAACCCGTCGGTCACCGACGCGGCTGTGCGGGCGATGGCCGCGAAGCTCGCCGAGCGGGTCAACGTCGTAGTCCTGGTGCCCTCCCACCGCAAGGCCGCCGCATGGGGGCCGTACGCGAAGATCACCGCTGCGGACTCCGAGCAGATCGGGTCCGCGGTCAAGGAACTGCGCAGTCGGCATGTCGGTTTGGTCGTGCTGATCAACAAGTACGACGGGATCGACCTGCCCCGCACAGCATGCGAAGTACTGGTCCTGGACGGTCTGCCGCAGGCTTATGGCGGCCTCACCCGCCGCGAGGCGATCGTCGTCGGCGATTCCGATGCGATGGTGAACCGGCAGTTGCAGCGCATCGAGCAGGGTATGGGCCGCGGAGTGCGTTCCGTCAATGACCACTGCGTCGTCCTGCTTATGGGACCGCACCTGTCGCAGCTGATCGCCTCACCCCGGTACCGGGCCCGGTTCAGCCCTGCCACCGTCGCCCAGATCGAGTTCTCCCGCAAGATCGCCTCGCATCTGGCCGGACAGCAGCTCGAGCAGATCGAAGGCGTGATCGCGCAGGTCTTGGGCCGTGACCCGGGCTGGGTCTCCGCCGCCCGCACCGCCCTGGCCGAGGTCACCTACCCTCAGAGCACCATCTCCAAGGTCGCCGCGCCCGCGCGTAGGGCCTTCGACCAAGCCGCGCTCGGCCAGTATTCGCAGGCCGTTACCCATATGAGCGAGGCGGTTGCCGCGGCCACTGACCCGGCCGAGCGCGGGTTCCTCCAGGAACAACTCGCTGCCTATCAGCATTTCACTGACGAGCCCAGGGCCCAGCAGACCCTGGTCAAGGCGCTGGTGCACAATCCTGAGCTGCTGCGACCGATCGACGGCGTCAAGGCCACCCGGATCAAGGCCACCGACACCCAGGCGGCACTCGCAGCCGCCTACCTGGCCGAGAAGTACAGCGACCGCAACGAGCTCCTGGTGGGCATCGACGTCCTACTCGACGAACTCACGTACCACCCGAACCCGAAGCGAGTCCCCATCTTCGAGCGGGCCCTGGAACGCCTTGGGTATCACCTCGGATTCGAGGCCCAGCGACCGGAGCGCACGACCGGCAACGGGCCGGACGTCCTGTGGGCGATCGGGGAGTTGAGGTACTTGGTTCTGGAAGCCAAGTCAGGGGCCACCTCTGACAAGATCTGGCGTAGTGACGTCGCGCAGCTGGCTCACTCCATGAGCTGGTTCCAGCAAACCTATGACCAGACCTGCACTGCCACCCCGGTACTGCTGCACCGCGTCAACACCCCGGAGAACAACGCCGTCGCCCCGCCCGGCACCCGCATCGTCACCGAGGACATGATGACGAAGCTGGGTGAGGCGCTGCGCAAGGCGACGCTCGCGCTCGCTGACGCGGATAACTGGAGTGATCCTAAAGCGGTGGCCGAACAGTTCACCGCCCACCGGCTCCTCGCCCAGGGCCTCGTCGAACGATTCAGCGTCAAGCCCCGCTCCTTCTGACCGTTGCGATTGCGGACCGGGCGGTGGCACGGGGTTCCGTCTTCGGGGCCCGACAAGCTGTGAGAGCGCTCTGACCTGTACGCGGAGTGGTTATCCACAGGACTGCACGTGACCAAGCCCCCCGGCTCGTACGGTATGGACCTCCCTGATCACGAGCACGGGGGTGCGCAGTGCCGTACGAGGTCGACCTGGCGGTCCGGGTGGAGGACGCCCTAGATGAGCTGCCACCGGAGGGGCGCAAGGAGGTGATGGAGACAATCGCCGCCGCGCTTCTGCGACCGGGTGAATGGCCGCAGCCCGGCGGCTGGCGCGCCACGCTGATCTTCGGTCCTCGCTCGTGGGTGTGGATCACCGCCTTCCTCGGTGGCATCGAAGTGATCGATATCGGCTGGGCAGGCTGAGCCCGGCAGGCGGCCTGAGGCACCGCGCTGCCAGTCGGTCTCTATGCGGGATCATCCGCCTTCTACCTGCTGGGCGGATGCAGTCCATGCCAGGCCGCCGAGGTCGAGTCGATTGCGGGCACGAGTGATGGCGACGTAGGCGAGACGGGCGTCCAAATCGCTCACTTCAGGGGGCTGGCTGGCTGCCGGAGCGCCGGGATCGGTGTCCTTCGGCTTGGGAAAGTCCTTGCCGATCCTCACCGCCGGCCATTCGCGGCCTTTGGCCTTGTGGGCGGTGGAGACGGTGACGTCGGCGTGCGTCTCCTCGGCGAGTTGCGACACAGCGGCGAGGATGGCGTCGGGGCCGTGGGTGTCGACGAGGTCGACGAAGGGCTGTAGGTCGCGGCCGGCCGGATCGTAGGCGGTGTAGTCCTGCAGGTCGCCCCAGGACGCGAACAGCACGAGTTCGGGGTGGTGAGTGCGGCGTCCTTCCTTCAGATCACGGGCAGCGAGAGCGAGTTGTGCCAACTGCTGGCCTCCGCGTGTGAGGGCGACGCGGTGTCCTTCGCCGAGCAAGTGCATGACCTCCGTCATCGCGCCGATGTTGGTTCGGCACAGCACCGCGTCGGGGTGCTCGACGCTGCTCACCTCAGCGGGAATGCTGGTGGTCCCCGTCAGGCGGATGGGGGCGTCGGCGAGTGCGAGCCACCGGTTGGCCTCGTCGGCGATCTGCGGCCCGAACCGGAACGAGCGGGTGAGGGTCAGCTGCTCGGCGTCAAAGCCGGTCATCACGTCGGTTGCGCCCCGCCAGCCGTAGATGGCCTGTGCCGAGTCGCCGACCATGACGAGCTGAGCGTGGTCTCGCTGGGCGATGAACACTCGCTCCAGAACTGGATTGGTGTCCTGGGCCTCGTCGAGGAAGAGGAAGTCGGCTTCGATCTTCGGGCCGGTCAGCGCCCACATCTTGAGGTAGTGGTCGTGCTCGAAGCGGACGATGCCGTGGTCGGGGCGTTGCAGGTCTGCCCACGCCTTGGCCGCGAAGGGGAGCACGAGCTCGGCGAACTGCCGGTGGTCTGCGGGTCTGTCGAGGCCCCGCACACGCGGCACGTGGTGGTGCGTCAGAGTGGCGTCGGCTGAGTGGCAGAAGCGGGTGATGGTGCGCAGCACGTTGTGGGACAGGGTTCTCTGACTGATCTCGTAATCGGCGATCCGCAGGGAGCGCAGGATGCCGAGGGCCTGGCCGATCTTCCAAGCCGGCTGGCGGGGGCTGTTGAGCCGGTCGGCGTAGCGGTGGCCGAGTGCGGCGAAGGCGGTAGCGTGGGCGGTGCGGCACTGCACCGTGGACGGGAAGCGGGCCGCGGCGTCGCGCGCGATGTCCTTGTTGAAGGCCAGGTAACGGCCTCGGCGTTTAGTGCTGGCGGCGAGCAGGCACAGCGTGCTGGTCTTCCCTGTTCCGGCTCCGGCCTGCAGCGCGAGGTGCTGGCCGGAGCGGAAGGAGTCCGCCGCGTGGACCTGTTCGGGGGTGGGAGTGTGCAACTGGACTCCGTGGGATGGAAACGGCCAGACCCAGGGCATCTGATGATGGGGATGCCGGGAAACGACGGATGGTTCACCCGGGCGGGCGCGCCTGGAAAAGACGGGCTGCGGCGCAGGCTAGGACTTCTTCCGGGGTGTGGTGGGTGAGCAGGCTGCGCAGCCGCGACTCGAGACGCTGGTGCCGCTCGCGCTGCTCTCGCGCAAGGCCGACGGTGATCCGCTCGCTCAGGACTTCCCCGGCGCGCGCACCGCTGGTGGCCGCCTCCTGGCGAATCTGTGCGTTGGCGCGGCGGCTGAGGACGACGTTGAGCAGGACCCGGCCGTGGCGGTCGGGGTAGTGCGTGCTGAGCACGTCGATCGGCAGGGCCGAGTCCAGCCGACGCCGCAGCCGGTGCAAGGCGCGGCCCGCGCTCTTGCCGCTCTGCACCGTCATCAACCGGGTGCGGTCCGCGTTTGCGGCGAACGTCACGCAGCAGCGGGCGCGGTGAAGCTCCCGCGCGGAGGCGGGCCGGGTCAGGACGACCTCGACGGCGTACTGATGCGTCACGACTGGGCCTGCCGTGGAGCGGGGCCGCCGGGACGACGTCCGTGTGAGGGCAGGCGGGTGCGGATGTGTTCGTGGTGCCGAAGCGGATCGAAGGGCTCCCAGTCCGCAACGGCGAGGTCACCCGCCGCAGGGGCGGCGGCATGCTGGTCACACCGCTGGGCACGCCACCGCAGCTGTTCCTGGTAGGGCAATGCGGACAGGCTGTAGACGGCCATGACATCCGACGGCAGGGCGAGCTGGCCTTGGGGGGCGCTCACTGGCACCAGGGCCCACACACCGTGCAGAGAGCTGGGGCCGAGAACCTTGGCGGTGCAGCGGCCACGGCGCAGCGTCTGGGCGACGCACTGGATTTCGTCGACGGGGCGGGAGGCCAGGTAACGGACGAACAGCAGCTGCGCGACAGGCCGAGCCGGTTGGCAGACGGCCTGGCCCGGCTGCGGACTGCTGGCTGGCGCGCCTGGCGGAGCGAGGCCTCCGGCGTCGATCAGACGGCGTGTGCGCAGGGCGAGAGACCGGCGTAGCCCGGACAGCTGTGGCGCGGCAGGCGGCGCCGGGCGGCCGGGGCACAGCAGCGCGTGCGCAAGCCGGCACCAGCCGCTCCCGTCACCTGCGGGATGGGCGATACCGCGGCTGACGTGCCAGCGGCAGGACTCTGGCACCCGGGCCGCAGGCACTTCGTGCGGATGCAGCTGCACCGGGCGGTCGTCGGCGCGCAGGTACCACTCGACCGGATTGCCGCACGCGCGGCAGGAGGCAGCCTGGCCGCAACGCAGCAGCCGGCTGGCGCTGTCGGGATTGATACGCAGGGACCGCCGCCGACGCGCGCTCGCTCGACTGCCGTCCCAGCACCATGGAGAAGGAGAAGGTGAGGAGCACATGCGGGCGAACCTGCCAGCCGACACGCCGCACCGGCGGTACCCGGCCCGGATGGTCCCCCAGGTAGAGCAGAACGGGGCGACAGGAGTGCGAACGACTGCTCGCGCATTCGATATGGCGTTGCCGGATGGGGTGAATCGCCGCCGGTGCTGGCGGCCCGGATCAGATGTCGGAGCTGGCGTCCGCCCCGGGCAGGTCGTGCTCGTGGCAAAGGGTGGCGAAGAGGTCGTCGAACGGTGTGTCCAGGGCGTGTGCGAGGGCGTGCCACGTCTTGAGGGTGCCGATGGTGCGGCCCTGCTCGATCTCGATCACGGTGCGCCTGGCCAGGCCGCTGCGGGCGGCGAGCTCGTCGTAACTCCACCCGCGTTCAGCCCGCAGGCGCCCCAGCTCCAGCCGGAGCGCGTTGAGGTCCGGATCGGGCGGCAAGATCGTCACCCGACCATCCGACGGTGCAGACCCCTGCCCTGTCAGTGCAGACCTCTGCCCTATTTGCCTCAGTGGCTCCACCGACAGCAGGGCAGGGGTCTGCACTACGGTGTCGGCCGTCCCCGCCGTACGACGCGGGAGGGCTGGCGCCGGACAAGGAAGGGAAGGACATACGCTCATGAAGCTGCGCACCGTGTGTCCACAGGCGCCGCGGACCTGGACGGTGGAATTGAGATGCCAGACCGGCGGGATCGTCCTCGTCTGCCAGCACTGTCCCCAGGACGGCCAGCGGGTCACCGCGGAGTCCGCCCGCTCGGCGGCCCTCGCCCACCTCGCCCGGCACGCCCGCGGCGATCTCCGGGCGCACCACCTGCGCATCTGCCAGTGCCATGAACGCGGATGCCGCTGGCACCGCCGCCACCGCGGGTGCGCCGGCCCCATCCGCCTGCTCCTAGCCTGCGAACGCGGCGGACGCATCTGGCGCCTCGCTGACGCCTGCGGCGCCTGCGCCGCGGCCACCGCCCAGGCCGCCATCGTGCCCGACACCATGCTTGCCGTACCGGCGCACCCGCCCTCCGCGCGACCGCGTCACTCCCGGCGACCCAGGGGACCGGGAGAACGCGTCCGCGTGAGCGAGATCCTCAGCTATCTGGCCGCGGCCCTGCCCGCTGAAGTCTCGGCCGGGGCGAGGCTCCTCGCCCTGCAGTGCGCGCTGCGCATGAACGTGTATATGCAGGTCCAACTCCCCGCAGGGTTGCTGCGCGGTCTACGTATCGACGCCAGGGAGACCTGCTACGAGTTGGAGCGGGCACGGTGGCTGAACGTGGTGAACGGCCCCGGAGCCGGCGGGGTCGCTGCGAAGCTTCGGGATGCCGCGCTGCTCGCCCAGTCACCCGCCCGCCCCGACCGACGGCGCGCCGCCGACTGGGCACTGCGCACCGGACGCCCTGCCCGCACGGGGGAGGCCGAGCACCGGCTGTGGCTGCTGCGCGTGTACCTCGCGGCGCACAGTCATCCGTCTTCGGGAGAAGGGCTGAGTGAATGCGACCGGATCATCCGCGACTGTGGTCTGCACGATCAGGGGTTCCACAGCGCGCTGACGCGTCTGACGGCGACCGGCATCGTAGAGGAGTGGCGGATCTGTCCGAACTCAGGGGACGTGCGCTGGAGGCTTGCGTCGGGGCACTCGCGGGGGGCGTCTTACGGACCGTGGGTGTGATGCTGGTGAGTTCGCGGGAGAGGTCAAGTCCGTCGTTGGGTCGATGAGAGGCGATAGAACCCGGTGATGGGGCATGCGCCGGACGCCGGGCGGTGGACAGGCGGGTTCAGTGAGGACCCGAACACACACCGGCAACCTGCGTAACCGGTGAAATGACGCGCTGGACACTCCACTTCTTCCGCCCACTACAACCGAAGGGTGGGGCGGCGGAAGCTACGCCGACGAGCCGCCGTTCTGACACCGATGGCCAGCGCGCACAGCCGAAGCCGACCCGCATGATGCGGTTCGGCTTCGGTGTTCCTGCAAGTGACGCATCACTGGTATCGGCATAGCTGTGACGCGGCGAGCTCTCCGTGCAGTACCGCATGCTCTCCGGAAGTCGCAGTTCCGTATATGGCCGCCCCGACCAGGCGGCATACTCTGGTACGGCCGACCTGCCGTTTGCGCCTGATGCGTGCCGGCCTCGCCCGGGTAAGGCCGCCGACTGCGGAGGCTGGCGGGCCCTGCCGCCTGTCCGCCTTTGCAAAGCCCCAGGCGGCTGATCGGTGGACCTATCTGATCATCTGCGGTCCATCAACTCCGTCCCGCCCGGCCGCTGGTCGCGGATCTGCGCCGTCCATGTGAGAAGCCGGTCGAGTCCAGCCGCTCACCCCCGCACGATTCGCCGGGGGTTCAGAAACCTGCGACCGGACCTGGCCTGTCCGGCCCGTGCGCCGAAACTCAACCGTCCGGCCCCGGCAGGCCACTCCCTCGAAGAACTGGCGTCCCGCCGCCCGCAACGACATGGGCAAAACGGCCAGGCGACCTGAGTCCATCGCCGAACGTGGCCAGTCAGACCATAAATAAACAAGCTGAGGGAGAAGTGCGGCGGCCTCACTCAGACAAGGTAATCACAGTGGCTGTACCCAGAGACCCCTTGGTCGGGATGCGAACAATCGTAGTGTCTCGACCATCTATCAATGCGCTAAGGCTCGCCGGTCCTGGTTGAAGTCGTCCGCGCTCGAATAGCACCAGACTCACCCTCACGTCGGATCTAGATGCCATTTCCCTGTACTGTGCATAGGTGACGGCATCGCAACCGGAATACCAGCCCATTTCAGGCTCATATCCCGAGACCAGCAAGCATGGATCAGCGCTGGACATCTGCTGGGCGACCGGAACGGTGGACTCACTCAATTTTGTCGGGCCAGGTATTGCCCCGTAGGCCACAACCTGTGAAGTCCCAAGAATCGTGAGCAGCGAAACGGCAGCTGTGAAAGTAAGAGGAATGTCAGCCAGCTGTTTGGAAATGTCAGCGAGCCGCTGCACGCCTAGAAATGAGAGCAAAACAACCGATAGAAAGACAAACCTGGGCTCCCCATCCGTGGCAAGGCCGAGTATCACAAAAATCAGTACAGCAGTAGCGCCAAGGAATACTCGCCGGCGATCCTCAATGGAAGGCCCATTAGAGGAACTAGCTCGTTTCCGTATGAGCAACTTCGTAGCGGCGCCTGCAGTGAAGAGGCCACAGATCATGATGACCGCTCCAAGGTCGCCAGCCAAACGGTACGGAAATATGGCGAGGTAGTAAACCAATCCGTCCCCGACGTATGAACGGTTAGCTTGAGAAGTCGCCGAAAGTACTATACCTAAAGGCCACCCGGAAACTTTCGCCGCGTAAACAAAATGAGGGACCAGTCCTGCCAGTAGCACGACGACCGCAATGGCCATCCGCCATCCTTGCGCTATCCAGGACCGAATGCCATATGAAAATGCTGCAGCTACAGATATGGCAAGAAGATTTCCAACGATCCCATATCGCAAGTAGAATGCAGCGAGAGCAATGAATGGAGCCGCAAGCAGTGCGCGAGATTTCGGCTTTTCCTGTGCCCTCGCAAGCAGGAAAACGAATATCAGAAGCAATCCCGTAGCGCCGATGTCATTCAGGAATTCTGGCATGCGGCGCAGGAAACCAAGTCCACTCAATATGACTACGGTCGTTACTACAGCCCGCCGAGGAGTGGACCAGCAACTACACACCACGTAGATAGTCAGAAGGGTGAAGAGGCTGAGTAGCAACGCAACTGCTCGCAGCGCCCCAACATCATGGTGAATGGCAAGCGCTATCGCTCCCAGAAAGGGAAGACCGACAGGGCGATATATCCCCCATCCGGCATCAGGGCTTCCATCAAGCCAAGAGCGAGCCTTATTTGCATAGACGGCTTCTTCATGCCCCATGTACGGCTCTTTATCTTGAAGAGCCCACCAAACGCACGTTGCTACCACCAATACACCGAAGGCGTAGAGTGGTGGTGGAACGCGAAGGATACTGGCACGGATACGAACCCATGGTCGAATATGGATGTCCGGGGTCGCTAAGTCGCGCCACGCGAGTGCCCAAGCAATGGCCGCAGGCAACAGGAAGGGCCACGGTTGCCAGCCGGGAAGCCACCCTCCAAGCCCCACAATTAGCAAGATCTGCTGCATGATAGCTGCGACCGTAAGACAGGCAGCTATCATCAGCCACTTACTATAACTAAGTCGCACCTGCTTGTTGGAGACGTCAGACAAGGAGATTGCCTCCTGTTGAGGGTGGCTAACCCTTCGAAACCTTACAAGTGAAGATCAGGCAATGGAAGTTGCGGGAACGCAAACCGTCGCATCGGGAAGGCGGCCTGAGCCTACTGGCATGGAAGGTTATGAATGACCTTCAGCTGCTTATCAACCCAACTCGCTTGTTCGCCTTCCGAAGCTTGAACAATCCGCTGCGGTTCAGAGAGTTGAGCGTCACTCAGAGTACTGTTGATGCTCAACTTGCTTGACCCCATTAGGCGGAACTCTAGCCACAAGTCAAGTTGCAGGATGGCGTCGCTGTACTTCTGCGCAGATACCCGCGACCGCTCTTCACACTTGTCTGTGATCGAACGCTGAATCACAACACCGGCGAAGTTCGGTGCAGCAAACCACAGTTGCCCTTCGGAGAATGAAAAATCGATAGGGATATAGCGGGGGTCAGGGCGCAACCCGCTTTGATAGAAGGTGTCCGGCAAGTTCAGCCACTTCTGAGGAACAGCATCCAGTCGCTCGGCCATAGCCGTGAGTTCTGGAAGATACTTTCGATCTTCGGGCCAGATACACACGCGTGGACTACTCGTCGAGCAGAGAGGACTATCTGTAGCCGCCCGGTCCACGCGGATGGGCCCAGCAAAGATCAGAGAACTGAAGGCAACCAAAACTGCAAAACCTGCGCAACTCGCGGCAACTCTGGCGCCGAACGTCTGTGGCCAGCGAAACCGCTGACGCTTCTGGCGATCAGGGAGAACGATTGCCGCAAACAGCAAAGCGGTGGCCAGAGAAATGCGAGCTACCAGTGGCCAGGTATTGACTACGACATTAGGTTCACCCGAAAGAACAAACAGACCCAAACCTCTCGGGCTGCCAATTGCCCCGATAGCGACGAAACAACCGAGGGCGCAGATCACGGGAGCCATAAAGATCGAGCGCGACCAACGTCCCACCAGATGGCCTAATGCGGCACAAAGCGTAATGACAGAAAATCCTAGAAGAAGATAACTAGGCCACAGAAACCCAGGGCCGGCCGTTGGTACGCTCACAATCGCAGCGGCAACCGCACCAAGGGTGTAGGCCAGCAACCCATATGTGAGCGTCGCTGCGAACTGCACAGCCTCCATATGCCAGCTTGTACGAGCTGCGGCATAACGCTGCTCCCACACGCCCCGCTGCAGTGACCTACTAACGGCCCATGCTGCTGCTCCAGCAAAGGCTGGAGCGAAGAAGATTGCGGGAATCTGAGCGGCTGCACTGGCCTGTGGCCACACTCCGATCCAATAATGGCTCCTCCCAAAGACGGCTGCTAGGTCAACTAGGACCAAAAGGGGGAGGCAGAGGAGCAATGGCGAGCGGCGAAGTTCAATGAGATAGATTTTCACGCTACCGGCATCCCGTTCGAGTTCAGAACGGTCATGTACCCGCGTTCCAATGCGCTGTCGCCAGGAGCGTCGGGATTGGCTAGTGCGACGAGTTCGTCAGGAACACCGCGAAACAGGAAACGGCCATCACTCATTACCGCGGTGTCGTCGCAGATCGCTGCTACGTCCTCTACCAGGTGAGTACTGAGTACGATAGCCGTGTCCTGCAGAGAGCGGATGAGTCCTCTGAATTCAAGGCGCTGTGCCGGGTCGAGGCCCACCGTGGGCTCATCGAGCAATACCAGCTTCGGCGATCCCACGATTGCAGTGGCGATTCCTGCACGCCTGAGCATCCCGCCAGAAAGGGACTTCATCTTTGCCTTTGATTGCTTCTCAAGGCCTACCGAAGCTACGGCATGGCGAGTTGCTGCGTCTGCTTCTTTCTTAGGTACCTCGCGAAGCCATGCACAGTAGCGGACGAAGTCATACACCGAGAAGTTGGGGTAGTAACCGAAGTCCTGAGGAAGGTAGCCAATATCACGGCGCACGCGTCGTGCAGTGGACTCGGACTCCACGGATTGGCCGAGTACTTCAATTCTGCCGGCGACGGGGGGTGCCACTGAAGCCAGGGTTCGAAGCAACGTGGTCTTGCCCGCTCCATTGGGCCCCAGTAATCCCAGAACCCCCGTGGAGATTTCGATATCAAGCCCGTCGATGACAGGGCGCTGACCATAGCCCTGAACCAGACCAGACGCCCGGGCAACGATCTCCACTACCGTCTCCATCCAACAGAGAGTAGGCGCCCCCGACCTTCGGGCCGAGGACGCCGCTGACTACCGCTCTTTCTACACCATCCGAGCTAGTTGGAGTAGAAGACCGAGGCGGAATTTACCTTGAAGGTGCATTCGTCCGCATCGAACTTTCCACTGTACCCTCTGGAGAGCTCTATCCACTTGCCGTAGTAGTTAGGCTCGTTGTTGCAGCCGCCAAACAGCTGGAAGTCACCAGCTCGGGTCACGGACGAGCAGTAGCCATGGAAGGATGTGGTGTACCAGTACCCTCTGCATCCATTCGTCCAGTTCGGCTCGTTAGCCGCGTTCGCCATGGGAGACGCCGTAAGTACTGCCATCGAGGCCAGGGCTCCGATGGCCACGGCCCCTCCGATTTTTGAGGAGATGCGCCTCAGTACCGGAGTCTTGATGTTCTCCACTGTTAACCTTCCTTCTGGGATTCGACCGGAGAATGGGAGGTGCACATCTAGGCCGTTCACGCATTCTATTTCATGCGAACCAGCGCTTGGTGCGTAATTGAGTCCCCCCACCGAAGAGCTTAATTCACATGAGGCGCATTCAGCTACAACCTCATCGAAAATTTTTCAGTGACTTAAGACAGAGGATCTCTTAACGATTGCGAGAAACAGGGAATTTAGTCGAGGTGCGTGGCCTAGCGAAGTGGCGAAGTCGGTAGCCGTGCCAACGTGTGTACTGCAGAGCAGAGATGCCTATCCCCAGGCTAAGTGGGACCAATCCCCAACTAGGCATATCTCCAGGAGGGCGAGAAGTCCAGTCCCACCAGTAGACGTGACCCAAAGGACCAGATCCATAATAGATGAGGGGAAAGATCGTAGAAACTGGAAGAACCCAGGACAGCTTCCAACCTAGGAGCCGGCCCGATATGAGGGCAATGCCAATCCAGACAAGTAGCGACCGGACTGACCGCATGGCTGACTCTTGACTGTAGAAGATAAGCTCAGAAGCGCCAACGACAGCGGTTACTAGTATTGCCGTCACTGCCAAGTACCGTTTAGTCATGCGATGAAGTGAATCGCCGCCCATAGCCTCGAACATAGCCATGGCGCTGTGCAGGCTCCCCACGATAAGTGACGCGTAGATCACTGGCACGACACGGCGAAAGGGGATGTCGACGACGCCCCACGCTGATGGAAGGCTCATCTGTGCAGCGCCAAATAGAGAATTAGCTACGACCGCCAGGGCAATAGCCAGCCCTAGGGCGCGTACTCTATGAGTGGCCAGATATGCCTTTTCGGGGCTAATTGCACTAGTCACAAGAAGTCTTTCGGGTGGCTCGGAGCCTGTTATCCACCCAGGTCTTTTGCTCTGCTTCAGTGGCAGCCGCAACCCGGGAGAGCATGTTGTAGTCTACGCCCGGTGGGCCACCGTATATGCCGCGCCTTGGCTGGTTGTTGTTGGCCCGAACCTCAAGCCATGCCTCAAGCTCTCGTATAGCCAAGCCTACTGCTTCGTCCTCAGGGCACTGGACGTGGAGTGACAACTCCATGACAGATCCGGCCATATTGGGCGAGACGAACCAGAAATTCCCTTCGAGGACCTCAAAGTCGTTCGCTGTCTTTTCTGAAGGTTTGCGTAGCCCGCGCTCATACATGGCGCGGGGAACGGTTATCCAGTCTTGGGGGATTTCGTCTAACCTTTGTGCCATTGCGGCCAGCTCGTTTAAGTACTTTTTATCTTCCGGCCATACGCAGACCTTTGGTGCCCCTTGCGAGCAGAGTGGGTCGACGGACGCCGATCTTGGGGCTTGGATGGGGCCTGACATCGAAATGAGCACCATAGTTGTTATTACGGCTCCGACAAACCCCATGCCGATTACTAGGCGTTGATCCCCTTTGGGTGACCAAAGCGTCGTGGGCTTGAACAAGGAGGGCGCTAACACGGCGATCGCGACGAGAACGGCAGCCAACACAATGCGTGGCGCCAGGGCCTTTGAGGGTACTTCGTAAGCCGGAGAGCCTGAAAGGACGAATAGGCCCAGTGATTTTCCCAGGCTTCCGAGCCCAACAAAGGTGGCCAAGCCACAAATAACAGGTGCCGCAAAAGGTGAATTAGTCAGCCGTCCTACTATGTGTCCGACGGCAGCACAGGCCGTTATCGTGGCGGCCCCCAACAGTAGGTAGCTTGGCCACAGGAATCCGCGGCCGGCGTCAGGAAAGGTGACTAGGGCTGCCGCTACTATTCCGATAGTATATACGGCTATACCATGAGTCAACGTGGCGAGGAAGTGGATCAGGTCCAACTTCCACAAGGGCTGAGCTGAGTTTCTTCTCTGCTCTAGCATGCCAGTTCTAAGGCTCCTGTTTACGGACCATGCGGCTGCGGCTGAAAAGGCTGGAGCGAAGAATATGGCTGGTATCTGAGCCGCCGCGCTGGCTTGAGGCCAGACGCCGATCCACCACTGGCTACGTCCGAAGACAGATGCGAACTCAACGAGAAGCAATAAAGGAAGGCACCAGACCAGTGGAGAGCGTCTTACCTCAATCCAGTAGACCTTCATAATCCCTACTGCTGCCGGAGATATCATGTTCTGTTCAACTAGGGCGGGTGCCAGTGAACCCTTGGCAGTGGCACCCGCCTATAGTCAGCGGTTCCTGAATTGCGGGTTGCGCCTTTTTGCCTAGTTGGTGTAGAGCACCTTGCCGCTGTTCACCTTGAATATGCAGGCGCCGGTGGTCCATTGCCCGATGTAACCCTTGTACAGGTAGTACCAGCCGGTCCAGATGTCCGGCTCGTTATTGCAGTCAGCGTGGACCTGGTAGTCGCCGGCCACAGCGGCCCTTTCACACTTTCCCCAGAAGCTGGTGCTGCCCCAACCGGACCAGCAGTTGTTCACCTTGCCGCTGCTTCCGCTTGCTGTGGCAGTCGGTGCGTTCAAACCGATGGCAGCGAGTCCGAGAATGCCGATACTGACGGCCTTGGCCACATTGGTTCTGAATGCCTTCTGTTTCATCCTAACCTTTCTCTGGTCGCGGGAATGAGGGGATGGCGCAATTTTGCCGGAGGCCGTTCCCCCTCTTGTGTGGCTCCTCACTCTTTGCTTCGAACTCCAGTCCAAGGCATTGAGCGCTCAGGAGGTTATGTGAGACGTGTAAAAGATGTCAATGAACCTCAACCGAGTAGTGACGATTTTGTGTCAACCTCACGGTGTCATCATCGTGTCGACCCTGGGAGAATGAGCCGGAAGCAAGCCTTCCCGTTCCTTGTTTCGTACAGATAACGCTTTCGGTGTCCGATTTATCCGCCCGCTTGGATGTCGACATCCAATGTGCAGGCGTCCCTGTCGGTGGACCTTGCAGCTCGCTACCGATCTGGCTGAAATTGAGCCATCTCAGGGCCTACTCGGCTGACGGAGAGACGTGAGGCCGTAGCAAGGCAACCGGTCTGGGGATTGAGCTGAGGCGCACGGCGTCGGTGGGTCGTCGAGTTAGAGCTTCGCCGTGAGGATGCGCAAGGAAGTGGGCGGGCGAGCATGCATCACATGGCGAATACCCTCAAATGTCGCCGAGCGTGAACGGCCACTGTTGAGGACATAAGTCCGGGGAAGCGGCTTGTATGACTGCGTCTTCGCGGTGTAGTGCGTGGGCGATGAGGCTGTCGGACAGGGTTTCGCACTCAGGTGGTCCCACGAGGGCAGCAGAGCCGGCGCGTTGTAGTTCTTGCCTGGGTTTTCGTAGGAGCCGCTGCCCGGAGGAGGAAGTGCCCTGGTTTGGTACCGCCGTCGCGGCTTCGGAAGTGTTGGTCTCGCCGAGGACGCGGCCAGGTTGTAGCGCAGGTGAGTGGGCTAGGACCTGGTCCGGGAAGGCGAGCTGTAGGTGCTGCGTCCGCTGTCGCCGTCCGGTGCCAGGGTCTGGGTCAGGTCGTCCAGCTCAGTGGACATCCCAGTCAGTACGGGCCCGGACAGCAGAGTCCGGTCCTATCGCCGGCGTCGGTGTCTGCGGGATTCGCGCCGGGATAGGCCAGGCTGGCTGGGAGTGCAGGGCATAGTCCAGTCGCCCTGGAAGGCATAACAGGTCAGTGGCAGGGCTGCCATCTCCGGGTGGTCGATGGTTGCTCCGGTGACGCTCGAATGGACGATGGCTTCATGGTTGGTCAGCGGCGACCAAGCCAGCTCATGGCGATGTGCGAGAAGAGCCGGTGCTCGATTGTTCCAAGCTCCTGCTGTGTCGACCTCCGCGGTCAGGGCGGTGAGCCAGGCCGTTGTGGTGTTCACCCATCGGAGGTCGGCGTCGAGGTGGTTGAGGGCGTAGTCCGCGGAGAGCACGGTCGCCAGGTCCGCGCCCTTGGCGGCCTTGACTGCGGTGAGCTCCCGCATCCGCTCCATGTGGGCGGCGCGCTGGGCGCTCAGGTACGCGGCCGGGTCGCCGCCCGAGAGGATCGCCACGACGACCTTGGCTAAGATCTCGTTCGCCACGACGGGCGCTGGCGGCGTGATCTCCCCGGCCCAGCGGGACAGTTCACGTGTCCCCTCGTCCGTGGCGCGGTACTTCGTC